>JAQGKM010000180.1 GCA_028290125.1 Hyphomicrobiales bacterium
TGCCGGCGGTGCAGGTCGTCGCCTCCGGGCATCTGTTTCGCGCCGGCATCTACCTCAACGCCGCCGACGCGCTGGAGCGCCTCGCCGAGATCGACACCATCGTGTTCGACAAGACCGGCACGCTGACGCTGCCCGACCCCAACGTGTCGAACGCCACGAGCCTGCCGCCGGATCTGCTTGCGCTCGCGTCGCGCCTTGCGCAATCGAGCCGCCACCCGCTCGCCGCCGCCGTCGCCCGCAGCGCGCCGCACGCCATCCCGCTCGATGGAGCCGAGGAGCTTGCAGGCTCGGGCGTCCGCGCCTGTGTCGACGGCGTCGAGATACGTCTAGGCTCGAAAGCATTCTGCGACATCGTAAGCGAAGCAAAACCGTCTGCAGCCGACGTGTCGCTGATCTATCTCCGGTACGGCGCGCGCGAGGCCTGCATCGAGATCCGCCAGAGCCTGCGTCCCGACGCGCGCGCGACCATCCATGCGCTGCGCGCCAAAGGCTACGAGATCCGCATTCTCTCAGGCGATCGCGCGGAGGCCGTCGCGCCGCTGGCGATGCAGCTCGGCGTGACGCTGGCGCGCGGCGGCGCCGATCCCGCGCAGAAGATCGAGACGATCGAGACGCTGCGCGCGCAAGGCCGCAAGGTGCTGATGGTCGGCGACGGCTTGAACGATGCGCCCGCGCTTGCAGCCGCCCATGCCTCACTGTCGCCCATCACCGCGGCGGATCTCGCGCAGGCGCAGGCGGACGCCGTGTTCCTCGGCGATGGCCTCGCGCCAGTCGCGCAGGCGCTCGACATCGCGCGGCAGGCCCGCGCGCTGATGCGCCAGAACCTCGGCATCGCGGTGGTGTACAACCTCTTCGCCGTGCCGCTCGCGATCGCCGGCTACGTCACGCCGCTGATCGCCGCCGCCGCCATGTCGGGATCGTCGATCATCGTCACGCTGAACGCCTTGCGGCTGCGCGGCGCACGCCAGCGACAGGCGGTCGAGCCGTCGCGCGCGGCGACACGCGTTGCGCTCGCCACGCAGGAGGACTCTTGATGAACGTGCTCGTCTTTCTCGTCCCCGTCGCGCTGGCTCTCGGCATCTCCGCGCTCTTCGCCTTCATGTGGTCGCTGAAACGCGGCCAATACGAAGATTCCGAAGGCGCCGCCTACCGCATCCTGTCGGACGAGGATCTGCCAAAATGAAATCGCTGCTGCCGGAGATCGCCGCGCGGGCAGGGCGGCTCGTCTGCTTCTGCCCGCCCGGCATGCCGGTGGATGGCGCCGAGCGGCGCGGGCCGGCGCTGCTCGCGGCGGGCTTCGCGCTTTCCACGCTGTCGCAGACCCTGGCGCTCGGCATCCTGCCGCTCGCCGGCGCGCTGCTCGCGCCGCGACCGGCGCTCGCGACCTTGCCCTACATGGCGATGCTGATCGGCGCGGCGGTGGCGACCTTTCCGGCGTCCTTCCTGCTCGACGCCTTTGGCCGCCGCGCCTCCTTTGCGCTTGGCGCCTCGCATGGCGTCGCGGGCGGGC
Source organism: Hyphomicrobiales bacterium (assembly GCA_028290125.1). GTDB lineage: Bacteria > Pseudomonadota > Alphaproteobacteria > Rhizobiales > Beijerinckiaceae > Terripilifer. Next base: position 1,511 of record JAQGKM010000180.1, read on the forward strand.
TCGTGCTCGCCTGGGCGCTCACCGCCAACGCCTTCCTGCCATTCTGTCTCGGCGCCTTCTGGCTCGGCGTGGCGCAGGGTTTTGGCCTGTTCTACCGCCACGAGGCGGCGATGGGCGGCGGCGCCATGGGTCGCGCCATGCTGCTCGGCGTGGTCTTCGGCTCCGGCGCGCTGGCGGGGATCATCGGCCCCGGCATCCTGATGTTTGGCGCGCGCCTCATGCCGACGTCGGTCTTCGCGCCGGCGGCGCTGTCGGCCGCACTGGTGCAGGTGCTGGTGCTCGGCCTCGCCATGTTCTTCGCGCCGCAGGCGGAGCCGGCCGCACGCGTCAACACGCCTGCGGCGTCAGCCTACGATTGGCGCGACGCGCTCGCGCCCACCATCGTCGGCGCGGCGGCGTGGTTCGGAATGACGGCTCTGATGCTGGCTGCGCCGTCCGCCATGATCGCCTGCGGGATTCCGGCGGCGGGCGTCGCAGGTCTGCTCGCGTGGCATGTCGTCGCCATGTACGCGCCGGGCTTCGGCATCGCGGCGCTGGCGACATGGATCGGCGCGCCCGCGACGGCGCTGGCGGGCCTGTCGCTCGTGATCGTCGCACGTCTGTTGCTCGGCGCAGCGGATGCTGCCGCGGCCTTTGGCGGCGGCCTCATCGTCCTCGCGGTCGGGTGGTCGCTTGCGACCGCCGCCTCCACGCTGTGGCTGCAGAAGGGAACGCCGCCGCGCAGCCTGCTCGCGCTGCACGATCTCTGCCTGTTCGGCGCAGCGCTCGCAGGCGCCTGGCTCGCGACAGGCGTCTGATCGCGAGGCGCTGTGCGTCAGTGCGACATCAACACCGGCAGCGTCATCGTGGAGAGGATGGTGCGCGTCGTGCCGCCGAGCACGAATTCGCGCAGGCGCGAATGGCCGTAGCCGCCCATCACCAGGAAGTCCGACCCTGCGTCCGCCGCATAGGACAACAGTGTGTCGCCAACATCGCCCGACATCGGCAGCCGCTTGAGTTCGGCGTTGAGCCCATGCCGCGACAGGTGACGCGTGATGTTGAAGCCCGGCAGTTCCTTGTAGGACGTGCGCGGCCCCGCGATGCTGACGACCTCGATCGTCTTCGCCTTTTCGAGCAACGGCATCGCGTCCGACAGCGCGCGCGCCGCAGGCTGACTGCCGTCCCAGGCGATCAGCGCACGGTCGAAGCCCGGCGCCTTGGTCTGGATGCGCGGCACGAAGAGCACCGGACGGCCGGATCCGAAGAGCGCGGCTTCCGCCATCAGCTCGACATCGCCATTGGGCTCGCTTGCCTGTCCGATGATCGTCAGGTCGAAATGGCGTGCGAGCCGGGCGAAATCATCGCGCGCCTGGCCCGGAAGGGCGTCAATCTGCACCAGTTCGCTGCGCAGCGAATCCGGCGCTGTCGTGCGCAGCTTTTCGTAGGCCTGCGCGGCGCGATCACGCGATTGCTCCGTGATGGCGGCGAGCATTTCGTACGGGTAATCGCCTGCGAAGCTCGCGGGCGCGAGGATCTCGAACGCGATGCCGGCGGCGGTCAGATGCGCGCCGAACGTTTGCGCCAAGGCTCCGGCATAGGCGGCTGCGGCCTGGCCTTCGCCATCGTTGTCGAGCAACAAAAGGATATCCTTGATCGCCATCTGACTCTCCCGAAACGCCTTGCGTGACTTCGTCGCCTGTCCGCTCTATGTCATCCCCGTACCGAGCGCCTTGATTTGAAGCAATGCCATCAGGCGCCACCGATAGACGAGTTGCAAGTTGCTTCGTGCGCAAGGACACTGCGCCGAAAACGGAGGAATGGAATGGCCGACGACGGGACAGCGCGCATCGCCGCGCTCGAGGAGCGTGTCGAAGCGCTCAGCAGCACCATCAAGACCGTGCTCACAACGCTCTTGCTCCGCGGCATCCTCACGAAGGAAACCGTGGCCGAGATCGTCAAGGAGACGAAGGCGGCGATCGGACCGGGACACGCACAGGCGGAAGCCGAGCTGGATCACATCAAGGAGGATCTGCCGCAATATCTGCGAAACGCGGTCGGTGAACCCGAGGAAGATGACCACAGCCATTGATTGCACCGCAACCCGGCCCCCTTGCACGCGTTGGGGCCGGGACAAGCGGGGAACAATCTATGCAAGATGCAATCTGGTGGAAGCGCGGAATCATTTATCAGATCTACCCGCGTTCCTTTCAGGATTCGAACGGGGACGGAATCGGCGACCTTGCGGGCATCAAGGCTCGCCTTGATTACGTGGCGTGGCTTGGCGTGGATGCGATCTGGATCTCGCCGGTCTATCCTTCGCCGATGGCCGATTTCGGCTATGACGTCGCCGATTACTGCAACATCGAGCCGATGTTCGGGTCGCTGGACGCGTTCCGCGATCTGCTCGCCGAGGTTCATGCGCGCGGCCTGAAACTCATCATCGACTTCGTGCCGAACCACACGTCGGATCATCATCCGTGGTTCCGGGAAAGCCGCGCCTCGCGCGACAACCCCAAGCGCGACTGGTACATCTGGCGCGACCCGGCGCCGGGCGGCGGACCGCCCAACAATTGGGTCAGCAATTTCGGCGGCCCCGGCTGGACGCTCGATGAGACGACGGGCCAATATTACTACCACGCCTTCCTCGTCGAGCAGCCGGATCTCAACTGGCGCAATCCCGAGGTGCAGCAGGCGATGCACGATGTGCTGCGCTTCTGGCTCGACCTGGGCGTCGATGGCTTCCGCGTCGACGTCATCTGGCACCTGATGAAGGATCCCGAGTTTCGGGATAACCCCGTCAATCCGGGGTATGTCAAAGGCCGCCCCGAAATCGAGAGCCTGCTGCAGATTCACTCGACGGATCATCCGGATGTGCACGGCGTCATCGCGGGCATGCGCCACGTGCTCGACACCTATCCGGATCGCGTGCTGATCGGCGAGGTCTATCTGCCGATCGAGCGTCTCGTGACCTACTACGGACAGGATCTTTCCGGCGCTCACCTGCCGTTCAACTTCCAGCTTTTGCAGACCGCATGGCACGCCAAGAAGGTCTGCGAGCTCATCCATGAATACGAGCAGTCGATACCTGATGGCGGCTGGCCCAACTGGGTGCTCGGCAATCATGACCAGCCGCGCGTTGCGGCGCGTCTCGGCGAAGAACAGGCGCGCGTCGCCGCCATGCTGCTTCTAACCTTGCGCGGCACGCCGACGCTCTACTACGGCGACGAGATCGGTATCGGGAAAGTCGACATTCCGGCGCATGCCGTGCAGGACCCGTGGGAGAAGAACGAGCCGGGACTCGGCTTCGGTCGCGACCCGCAACGCACGCCGATGCAATGGGACGCCAGTCCCGGCGCGGGCTTCAGCACGGGCGCGCCGTGGCTTCCGCTCGCGCACGACCATGCGACGCGCAATGTGGTCATGCAGCGCGAGGATCCAGCGTCGATGCTGAATCTCACGCGTGCGCTGATCGCGCTGCGTCGGTCGAGCCAGGCCCTGTCGGTCGGCGCGCTGCGTCTGCTCGACGCGCATGACGACGTGCTGGCTTATGAGCGGCGCGCGGGCTCTGATCGTTTCATTATCGTGCTGAACTTCAGCATGCGTGAGGCGACGTGGGACATGCCCGAAAACGTCACCGGCGAGATCGTGCTGTCGACGCGCGACGGCGGAGGCGGGCAGGACGCCTGCGCCGAACTGCGGCTGCGCCCGGATGAGGGACTTGTCATCCGGTGCCATCGATAGGTGGCAGGCCGCCGGATCAAGCATCCGGCGGCCTAAGCTGAAGCTCAGGCGAGCGGGCGGCGGGCCAGCAGGTCGCGAATTTCTTCGAGCAGGATTTCCGATTTGGCCGGGGCGGCCGGAGCCGGCGGTTCCTTGCGGCGCAGCGTGTTCACGGCGCGCACGACGAGGAACAGGATGAAGGCCACGATGATGAAGTTGACGGCGATCGTCAGGAAGTTGCCGAACGCCAGCACCGCGCCCTGCTTGCGCGCGTCCACGAGATTGGGCGCCGTGACCGCCGATGACAGGCGAATGAAGTAGTTCGAGAAGTCGAGCCCGCCGGTGACCGAGCCGATGATCGGCATGAAGATGTCGGTGACGAGCGAGTCGACGATCTTGGAGAAGGCGGCGCCGATGATCACGCCGATGGCGAGATCCATGACGTTTCCACGCAGGGCGAATTCCCGGAATTCCTTGAGCATGCAGACCTCCCTCTTGGCTACAGCCTCAGTGTAGCAGGAGAAATGATTCTGCGCGCGGGGCGGGGCAGGAGGGCAGGACAGGGTGCTTTGCGCTTCGCCCATCGAGGTCTTATATGCCCGCACGTCGCGGGAAGCGGCAGGAGAGCCGACTTGCAGCACAGCATGAGATTCAGCGTCGCCCCCATGATGGACTGGACGGACCGGCATTGCCGCGTTCTCCATCGCACGCTGTCGCGCCATGCCTTGCTCTATACCGAGATGGTCACGACGGGCGCGATCATCCATGGCGACCGTCAGCGGCTGCTCGGGTTCGACGATGTCGAGCATCCGGTCGCGGTCCAGCTCGGCGGGTCAGACCCGCAGGCGCTCGCCGCGTCCGCCCGCATCTGCGAGGATTTCGGCTACGACGAGATCAACCTGAACTGCGGCTGCCCGTCGGATCGCGTCCAGAACGGCGCTTTCGGGGCCTGTCTCATGCGCGAGCCGCAGCTGGTCGGCGATTGCGTCGCGGCCATGAAGGCGGCCGTCCGGATCCCCGTCACGGTGAAGTGCCGCATCGGCGTCGACGACCAGGACCCGCGCGAGGCCCTGTGGACGCTGACGCAGAACGTCGTCGCGGCCGGGGTCGACGCCCTGACGGTGCATGCGCGCAAGGCGTGGCTACAGGGGCTCTCGCCGAAGGAGAACCGCGATGTGCCGCCGCTCGACTACGCCATCGTGCATCGGCTCAAGGCAGATTTCCCGGCCCTTCCGATCGCCCTCAATGGTGGGCTGCAGGACCTCGCGGCGGCGCTGCCGCATCTTGATGTCCTCGACGGGCTGATGTTCGGCCGCTCGGCCTACCAGACCCCCGACATGCTGGCGCAGGTCGATCCGCTCGTGTTCGGCAAGCCCGCGCCGGTCGCCAATTCCTTCGAGGCGGTCGAAGCCTACATTCCCTATCTCGAGGCGCGGCTCGCCGAGGGCGTGCGCCTGCACGACATGACCCGCCACATGCTCGGCCTGTTCACCGGACTACCGGGCGCTCGCGCCTGGCGCCGCACGCTGGCCACCAGGGCCGTCGCGCGCGGGGCGGGGACCGAGGTCGTCCGCGAGGCCCTCGCCATGCTGGCTCCCACGCATGTTGTGGACGAAGCTCAGGTCTGACGCATTTTAGCCAAGCCGTAGATGCAACCTAAACGCAAGCTGCTCGTTAGTAGTTGGGGCCGCTGGGACCGCGTGACTGTTGTCGCGCGGAAATTTGAGAGTTTTTCCATGACGATCGACGCCGCATTGGGTTCGAAGATCGAATCCTGCCTCGACGCCGCCCGCGCCTGTAACGAGGCCCTGGCGCATATCCGCCTGTCGTCCGAGCTGGCGCAGGACCGGGATCTCGCCTCCGGGTTGACGGAGGCGGCGCGTGTCACATCGCTGACCGCCGATTGTCTCGAACGCGTTCCGGACATCCGCGACATGGTCTTGCGCGTCTGTGTCGAAGTGGCCGAGCGCGTCGCGCTGGCGTGCGCCCGTCATGGCGACCAGCCGGAGCTGCTGGCCTGCGGCGAGTCGCTCGCGGCCTGCGCGGCGATCTGCACGGGCATGCCTGAGTTCGACATGGCGGTGGCCTCGGCCGGCGTCACCCGACCGGGCGTCGGCGCGATCCACTAACGCTTGCTCCGGATGCATTGAAGGCTCACAAGCGGGCGCGCATTCGCTTGTGAGTCCCACATGTTCGCCGGCCATTCCCTGACTGAAATCGCGTTCCTGGCTGCCGCTCTCGCGGGAGCCGGAGCTTTGACCGGCATTCTGGCCGGAGTCTTCGGCGTAGGCGGCGGGGCGCTGATCGTGCCCGTGCTTTACGAGCTGTTCCGCATCCTTGAGGTGCCGGAAGAAACCCGCATGCCGCTCTGCGTGGGCACCTCGCTTGCCGTCATCATCCCGACGTCCATCCGGTCCTTCCGCGCCCACACGGCGCGCGGGGCGGTGGACATGCAGATCCTGCGAGCCTGGATCGTGCCGACGATCGTCGGCGTGCTGGTCGGCAGCTTCGTCGCCCGCTACGCGCCGCCGGCGCTCTTCAAGATCGCTTTCATCACCATCGCGAGCCTCAGCTCCGCCCGGCTGATCTTCAGTCTGAGATGGCGTCTGGGCGATGAGCCCCCGAAGGGCGCGGCGCTGCGGGCCTTCGGCTTCGTCAACGCCTTCCTGTCGGCGCTGATGGGCATCGGTGGCGGCCAGCTCGCCACCATGTTCATGACCTTCTACGGCCGCACCATCCACCAGGCGGTGGCGACATCGGCGGGCGTCGGCGTGCTGATCTCCATTCCCGGCGCCATCGGCTTCGTGCTGGCGGGGTGGGACAAGCCGTTCCTGCCGCCGCTCTCGCTGGGCTTCGTGTCGCTGATCGGCCTAGCGGCCTTCGCGCCGGTGAGCGTGCTCACCGCGCCGCTCGGCGAGCGCATCGCCCATGCGCTCACCAAGCGAAAGCTCGAACTGGCGTTCGGGATTTTCCTGCTGCTCGTGTCCAGCCGCCTGCTGGTCAGCATGGTCTACGCTTAGGGCGCCGGCTCGGGCTGGCTGTCCGCCAGCCGCGCCATCACGGCGTCTCGCTCTTCCGCGCTCATCGACATCCAGCCGCCAATCTCGTCGCGCGTGCGTCCGCAGCCGAGGCAAGTCTCGCCCCGCGCGTCCAGCTGGCAGATGTTCACACAGGGCGAAACGATGTTGGTCATCAGCTCTGTTTAAAGCGTGAGACGGCTGGCGAGAACCGCCAGAAACAGGATTTCCGCAATTTGTTGCGAGGCGCCGGCGATATCGCCGGTCTGGCCGCCAATCTGGCGCCGCGCGATTTCGGTCATGGCGCCGGCGCCCGCCAGCATGGCGGCGAGGCCGAGCGCGAGTTTGCCCAGGTCGATCCCCGCCAGGGCCGGCGCCAGCCCGATGACCGCGGCGAGCGCGCCGGCGATGGCCAGCGTCGAGGGCAGG
>JAQGKM010000188.1 GCA_028290125.1 Hyphomicrobiales bacterium
CACCGTTACGTCGACCAGTTCGTCGCCTGGGGAGTCGACCAGATCCGCAAGGAAAGCCCCTACGAGAGGGTGATCCTGCCGGGCGGCATCGTGATCGACGCAAAGATGAGCGACGAGGAAACGCAGGCCGCCATTGCGTCCGCGCCCTGGCATCGATTCCAGATGCCCGCCTATCACGTCACCGCGCCCGGGCGGCAGGGCATCACTCTGGTTAATATCGGAGTCGGTCCGGCCAACGCCAAGAACATCACCGACCATCTGGCGGTCCTGCGCCCGCATTGCTGGCTGATGATCGGCCATTGCGGCGGTCTTCGCGAGTCGCAGCGCATCGGCGACTATGTGCTTGCGCATGCCTATCTTCGTGAGGACCGCATTCTCGACAAGGCCGTGCCGGTCGGCGTGCCGATTCCGGCGCTGGCCGAAATTCAGGTCGCGCTGCAGCAAGCGGCGGCGCATGTAACGGGCGAAACCGGCGACGCGCTCAAGGGCCGGCTCCGCACCGGCACGGTCGTCACCTACGACGATCGCAATTGGGAGCTGCGTTGGTCCCAGGAGCGCCGGCGTATCAACATGTCGCGCGCCATAGCGGTCGACATGGAATCGGGCACGATCGCCACGCAGGGTTTTCGCATGCGCGTGCCCTACGGGACGCTGCTCTGCGTGTCAGACAAGCCGCTTCACGGCGAGATCAAGCTGCCGGGCGCGGCCATTGCGTTCTATGAGCGGTCCATCAGCGAACATTTGCGGATCGGACTGGCGGCGCTCGACATTCTGAAGCGCCAGATCGATGGCCTGCATTCGCGCAAGCTGCGCAGTTTCGATGAGCCGCCGTTTCGTTGAAAAACAAGCACGATCCACGGGAGAGCCTGCGTATAACTCTGTTGAAAAGCTTGGGACAAGCTGTGAACTCAGCTGCCCTTTACAACTCCATTCAACGAGTTATGCGGATCCCAGCGATATCGGACGGTTTCGAAGCGCATGTTGAAGCTGTCGATAAGCAGGATACGCCCCACCATGCTCTCGCCGAAACCGACGATCTCCCGGATGACCTCAAGCGCCATCATGGATCCGACGACGCCGGTCAGCGCGCCGAGCACGCCCGCTTCCGCGCAGGCCGGGATGGTTCCGGCGGGCGGCGGTTCGGGAAAAAGGCAGCGATAGGTCGGATTGCTCTCGCCCGCCGCATTTCTTTCGAAAGGCCGCAGCGTCGTCAGCGACGCGTCGAATGTTCCGACAGCGCCGGTGACCAGCGGCTTGCGTTCGTGGAAACAGGCGTCTGACACGGCATAGCGGGTTTCGAAATTGTCGGAGCCCTCCGCCACGATGTCGTAGCCGCGAATGATCTCGCGCGCATTGGCGGGGTCGATCCGCATGCGGTGCGTGACGACCTCGACGTGCGGATTCAACCGGGCGATCGCACGCGCAGCGCTGTCCACCTTCGGGGTCTCGACGTCATCCGTCCCGTGCAGCACCTGCCGCTGCAGATTGGACAGCGCCACCTCGTCGTCGTCGATGATCCCGAGCGTCCCGACGCCGGCGGCCGCAAGATATTGGAGGACGGGAGAGCCGAGCCCTCCGGCGCCCACCACCAGCACACGGGCCGCCTTCAGTCGCTGCTGACCAGGCCCGCCGACGCCCTGAAGGACGATGTGGCGCGCGTAGCGTTCAATTTCATCTGGAGACAATGCCATGCGCGCCAAACTAGGCAGGGCGCCCGGCGACGGCAAGGGCGATTGCGTAGCCGCAGGGCTTCTCCGAAACGACCACCGCCTTTAAAGAGATGTAGGTTCTTGCACTCAGGATCGTCCGTGTATCGCTATGGCATTGTTGCAGCGCTTGCGCTGCTTGCCCTGACGGGGCTCGTCTTCGCGCTCGCCCCCGAGATCGATCTCGCGGCGGCGCGCATGTTCCTGCGCGAAGGCGTCTTCCTCGGCATCAATCCGGCCGGCGAGGCCCTGCGGACCATAGGCTTCCAGGCGCCGTTCTGGCTGCTGGGCCTTGCCTGCGCTGGTTGGGCGCTACGCAAGTTCAGCCCGACTCCGGCGCCGGGACCCTCGACGCGGGCCATGCTCTACCTCTTCTTGACGCTGGCGCTCGGACCCGGCCTCCTCGTCAATGCAGTCCTCAAAAACCATTCGCACCGCCCCCGTCCCGTCCAGACGCTGGAACTCGGAGGCAAATGGGAGTTCCGGCCCTGGTACCGGTTCGATGGCGCCTGCGAGCGAAATTGTTCGTTTGTTTCGGGAGAGGCGTCGACCGCATTCTGGACGCTCGCGCCGGCGCTCCTCACACCGCTACCGGTCAGACCACTTGCCGTCGCAGCCGCGCTCGTCTTCGGCACATCCGTGGCGGCCCTCCGGATGGCTTTCGGCGGGCATTACCTGTCGGACAGTCTGATCTCCGCCCTGCTGACCATCCTGATCGTGCTGGGCTCCCACTGGTGGTTCTTTGGACGCTTCGGCAAGTCGCGACAGGCCGTGACCATTACGGACGAGGATCGCGACTTGCGTCACACCGGCGCGCCTCTATAGTCCGCCGCCATTCCTTCCCGCGACCATCAGAGCCGGCCAAATGTCCAAAACACCTGCCATCAAGCGCGTCGTCCTCGCCTATTCGGGCGGTCTCGACACTTCCATCATCCTGAAGTGGCTGCAAACCACCTACGGCTGCGAGGTGGTGACCTTCACGGCCGACCTCGGCCAGGGCGAGGAACTCGAGCCGGCGCGCAAGAAGGCGGAACTGCTCGGCATCAAGCCGGAGCACATCTTCATCGAAGACCTGCGTGAAGAATTCGTGCGCGATTACGTCTTCCCGATGTTCCGGGCCAACGCCCAGTACGAGGGCCTCTATCTGCTCGGAACGTCGATCGCCCGGCCGCTGATCGCCAAGAAGCAGATCGAAATCGCCCGCAAGGTCGGGGCCGATGCGGTCTCGCATGGCGCGACCGGCAAGGGGAACGACCAGGTGCGTTTCGAGCTCGGCTATTATGCGCTGGAGCCGGGAATCCACGTCATTGCGCCCTGGCGCGAGTGGGACTTCAAGAGCCGCGAAGCCCTCATCGCCTTCGCGGAGGCGAACCAGATTCCGATCGCCAAAGACAAGCGCGGCGAGTCGCCCTTCTCGGTCGACGCGAACCTCCTGCACTCCTCGTCCGAGGGCAAGGTGCTGGAAGATCCTTGGGTCGAGCCGCCGGAATACGTGCATATGCGCACGATCTCGCCCGAGGATGCGCCGGACGTCGTGACCGAGATCACGGTCGACTTCGAGAAGGGCGACGCCACGGCCATCAACGGCGAGAAGATGTCGCCGGCGACGCTCCTCACCAAGCTGAACGAACTCGGCAAGGCGAACGGCATCGGCCGCCTCGACCTCGTCGAGAACCGTTTCGTCGGCATGAAGTCACGTGGCGTCTACGAGACGCCGGGCGGCACCATCCTGCTGCAGGCGCACCGCGGCATCGAGTCCATCACGCTCGACCGTGGCGCGGCTCATCTGAAGGATGAGCTGATGCCCAAATACGCCGAGCTGATCTACAACGGCTTCTGGTTCTCGCCCGAGCGCGAGATGCTGCAGGCCCTGATCGACAAGAGCCAGGAACACGTCACCGGCACGGTCCGCCTGAAGCTCTACAAGGGAAATGTCACGGTGGTGGGGCGCCAGTCGCCGCAATCCCTCTACGACCAGGATCTCGTCACCTTCGAGGAAGGCGAGGTCGCGTACGACCACGTGGATGCCGCAGGCTTCATCAAGCTCAACGCGTTGCGTCTGCGGACGCTCGGCAAGCGCAACCAGCGTCGCTGAGCGAACTCGACCCCATCAAGCCCCGCCCCCGGCGGGGCTTTTTCTTGTGCCTGCGACCTCTTCCCGCACGGGTTCCCAAAGCGGCGGATTTCGTGTATGCAGCGCACCAAGTTCGGCCTGAAGGCCGCAATTTTCCAGAGATCGCGAGTTGGCGTGTCCCAGTTCAAGACCGGGCCCGATGAACTCGACATGACCGCACCGGATGGACCGGGGCGCAGATCCGAACCCCCGGCAGACCCATGAAACTGCGAAATATCGCCATCATCGCCCACGTCGACCACGGCAAGACAACGCTCGTCGACAAACTTCTCCAGCAGTCCGGCGCGTTCCGCGACAACCAGCGCGTCATTGAACGCGTGATGGATTCGAACGATCTCGAAAAAGAGCGCGGCATCACGATTCTCGCCAAGGCGACTTCGGTCGTCTGGAA
>JAQGKM010000238.1 GCA_028290125.1 Hyphomicrobiales bacterium
CCGGAAATGATGTTGTCGCCGGCTTGCGTGCTGATCGCCTGGTCGGAACCGCCGACAGCGGCGCCTTGCACGACCGGGGCGACATAATCGGCCTTGAGCGTGCCGACCGTTGTGGTCACCACATTGCCAGCCACGTCGTAAATCTTGATGGACACGACGCCGCCGTTCGCGACCGCAGCCTGAAGAGCGGCCGCCGATGTCGTTCCGAGGTCGAAGTTGACTGTCGTATCCGAGGCCGAGATGGAGACATCGCTGGCGATCTTCACATTGCCGACGTAGAGCTCCGCCCTGCCGTTCGTCGCCTGGCCGGCCTTGATCGTGGCGGTCGCGACGAGATTCGTGTTCGTGGCGTTGAGCGCGCCGTCGACCACATTCCCGCCGACGGCATGGAACGAGATGTTCGTGGACGCATCCGGCGCGGCTGTGTCAACCGTGTTGGCAGTGGTGCCGAAATCCGTCGTGAACTTGTCGAGCGCCGCCTGCAGATTCGTCGCATCCGCGAGCGACATCGTCTGGACGAGCTTCTGGATTTTCGCAATGCCGTCGAGGTCGGTGGCCGTGACCGAGTTCGCCTTGGCGACCTGGGTGGCTACGCTGTCCGAGATTCCCAGCGACTTGATGAAAGTGCTCGAGGTCAGGTCAACCGTCGACGGCGCGTTCTTGATGGCGTTGGCGAGATTCGCCGCAACGTCGACCGACGAATTCTTCACGCCCGCAGCGAGGATGTTGGCGACCTGCGCGGAGACGAGCTGATAACCGACGTCGTGCGACTGCAAGGGGTTATAGTTGAGCGGGTTGACCGAGCTGGAAATGCCGAGCGCCTGTTTCAGCGCAGCCACGTCCGCGACCGCTCCCATCTTCTGGATGATCGTGGTGATCGGGCTGATGACCGTCGCGCCTTCCGGCGCGGTCAGCGTCCCCAGGAAGCTGACTCCGGTCGATGAGTCGACCGCTCCGCCGGCCGATGGCGCGGAGACGAACGATCCGGTTCCGCCGATATTCCAGTTCCCGTTCTCATCCGAGACCACGAACGTCTCGGGCGCATTGGCGCGATAGACCTTCATGCCCTTGAGGTAGCCGTCGATGACGATGCCGCTGGAACCGCCCCCGCCACCGCCGCTGTTTCCGCCGCCGCCGCCGCCGCAAGCGGCGACAAGGAGCGACAGCAGGCTGACGCCAGCCAGCGTCGGCGCGCCGGACCGCGAGATCAGGATGTCGCCGCCTTGTTCCCGGGCGCGGCGCTTTTCGGCGCTTTCGGCCTCTTTTCCGTCGGTGCGCACCACACTGATCTGACCATCGGCGGTCAGAAACACGTCAACGCCTGCCGAATCGGACGGGAGCTTGCCGGAAACATCGAACGTCATGTAACACCTTCGAAAAAGCCGAGAAAAATCAAAAACAATATTAAGGATCATTCCCAATATAACGGGCGTCATGGCTCAGGTCTAGTCATTGCGCGCGGCACAAAAGCATTTTATGGTGCTTCGCATTATTTGATGGTCCCGTTTTTGGGTGAATCTATTCCATGTGCAAAAAAGTTATACTTAACGAGAAGCGCTTGGGTAACCTGCTCTACGTTCTCGCTTTTTCTCCACTGATTTGCGCGCTGCCCGGTGTCGGAACGGAAGCCGCCGCCCAAACCGCGGATGAAAGCCCGATACGCAGGACGGCCGTCCACGCCGCCCTTCGGCTGTCTTCCTACAATTTGCCCATGTTCGCCGGGGGCGGAACGACTCTCAGTGGCGAAACAGGCGACGCGCTCACCGGCGTCGTCGGCTTCATGATCACCAAGGCGTCGCCGCCCTATTCGACTCAGGGTCGCGCCGATTTCATTCGCGCCGTGCGCGCCGCCGTCGCGACTCACCCGGCCATCGGCTCGGCGATCGCCGATGTCGCCGCGCAGGAAGCGGGCTCGCGCGAGGCCTATGCGGGCTTCCTGCCAACGATCACCGGCTCGGGAGACGCCGGATACCGGAGCTACGGGGTCAACGCCTCGACGGCCGCGGGCGTCCAGAAGTCGCGCGCTCCGAGCGTCGGCCTGACCCTTCGTCAGCTCGTCTTCGATTTTGGCGCGACCAGCAGCGCCTATGACGCCAGCCTCGCCCGGCAGACGCAATCGCAGGCGGATCTCGCAGCGGCGCGCGGCGACTACACGATGCGCGCCATCGCCGCCTATGTGGATGTGATGCGCATGCGCTCGCACAACACGCTTGCCGAGCAGAACGTCAGTGCGCGACAGTCTCTCCTGGACCAGGTGCGCGAACGCTCGCGCAGCGGCGGCGGCTCTGATTCGGAGGTCACCCGCGCCGAGGGGCGCCACACGGAAGCGCAGGCCAATGCGGCTTCGGTCGCGAATCGACTCAGCGCGGCGGAAAGCCAGTTCGCCGAAATCTTCGGGCGCGAACCGCCCGCCCTGATGCCGATGCCGGTCGATCCGCCGATCAAGAACGCCGACCGGCCCCTGCCCGAGCTTCTTCTCGCCTACGCGCCGGCGCAATCGCGCCAATCGGCGCGCGACGCCGCCGACCGGGACGCCGACGCGCTGAAATATCGTGCGCTGCCGCGCGTCAATCTTGAATTGTCGCATTCGCGACGCGAGTGGGACGGGCTCTCGATCGGGCGCTCCGGTTCGGACACGACGGCCGTCCTCGCGCTTCGTTATGACTTCTATAGCGGCGGCGCCGACAAGGCGCGCGCGGAAGCCGCGGCCTTCAAGGCCGGTCGCGCCGCGCTGGAATATGAACTCGTGCGACGTCAGTTCGAGCGCGCGCTCGCGCAGGCGCGCGCCGACGTCACCAGCACCGCCTCGATCCAGGATGCGCGCATCCGCGCCGCGAAGGCCGCCGTAAAGTCGATGGAGGCGGTGAACGAGCAGTTCCAGTTCAATCGCGGATCCCTGCTCGACGCGATCAAGACGCAGGAAGAGCTCTACGCCGCCGGCAAGGACATGGTCGACGCCGTCGCGGACCGCTTCCTCGCGCGCTATCGTCTGCTCTATTACACATCGCAGCTCGACGAGTTGTTCCAGCTCGAAAACGTCGACGTGACCGCGCTCAAGGAGACGGCTGCGCCGGCGCGCGCCGCCCCCAAACCAAAGAAGCCGGCGGCCGGGAAGTGAGCGATTTCACCGAAGCGGTCGTCGATCCGCTTGAGTCCAGCCTGATCTGGCTGCTGGGCCACTTCGGCCGCCCGATGTCGCGGGCTGCGCTGCGTGCGCAGGTGGCGCGCAAGCAGGGTCAGTGGCGCATCGAGCAGATGGTCGAGGCCTTGGAAAGCTTCGGCGTCCGCACGCTCGGGCACAAGCCCGGCGCCCTGGCGGACACGCCGCTCGATGGACCGCGCCTCCTCGTCAGCGCGAAAGGCGAGATCCTCCTCGTGACCGGCGAGCGCGAGCGGTCGGGCGAGCTGCGCGTCCTGACAGACGGCATCACGCCCGACACGATGGCGGAAGACGCCCTGCTCGCCTGGCGTGACGCCATGGCGCTGACCTTCACGCCGCCGTTGCGCGCGCCTGCCGAGAACGCCGCATATGCGCGCGGTCGTTTCGGTCACTGGTTCTGGGGCCCCATCCTGTCGGCGCGCTCCATCTACGTGCAGGTGGCGCTGGCCGCGCTGCTGACCAACGTGTTCGCGCTCTCGGCCTCGATCTTCTCGATGATCGTCTACGATCGAGTCATGCCCAACGGCGCCATGGAGACCCTGATCGCATTGCTGATCGGCGTCGGCATCGTCTTCGCGAGCGATTTCATCATTCGCACGCTGCGCTCCTACTTCCTCGACCTCGCCGGCGCACGCGCCGACATGATCATCGCCGACACCCTGTTCGAGCAGATCATCGACGTGCGGCTGGGCGCGCGCAAGGGATCGGTGGGCGCCAGCGCCAGCGTGTTGCGCGAGTTCGAGAGCCTGCGCGATTTCCTGACATCGGCGACGCTGACCGTGCTGATCGACATTCCGTTCGCGCTGATCTTCGTGATCGTGATCGGCATGATCGGCGGCCCTCTGGTGTGGGTGCCGGTTCTGGTGTCGCCGCTCGTCATCCTGGCGAGCCTTGCGGTGCAGCCGTCGCTGCGGCGGCTGGTGAAGATCAGCCAGGAGGACGGTCGCAACAAGAACGCGATTCTGGTCGAGACGCTGGCGGGAATCGAGACGCTGAAGGCCATCGGCGCGGGCTCGATCATGCGCCGTCGCTGGCAGGAGGCGGTGTCGCACCAGGCGGCGATCGGCCTGAAGACACGCATGTTCGGCCAGTTCGCCGGCAATGTCGCCAATCTGGCGGGCCAGCTCGTGTGGGTCGGCGTCGTGACGCTCGGCTTCTTCCTCGTCCAGCATGGGCAGATCGGCACCGGCGCCATCGTCGCGTGCTCGATGCTCGCCGGGCGTGTCGTGTCGCCGCTTGCGCAACTCGCGCAACTGCTCACGCGCGTGAACCAGTCGCTGGCGAGCTACCACGCGCTGCAGGAGCTCATGGCGCTGCCGCGCGAACATGCGCCGCGCGCGTCCTTCGTGGATTACGGCGCGCTGAAGGGCGGCATCGAGTTCCGCAATGTGTGGTTCAACTATCCCGGCCAGTCGAAAGGCGGGCTGGAGGATGTGTCGTTCACGATCGAGCCCGGCGAGAAGGTCGCCTTCGTCGGCCCGGTCGGCTCCGGCAAGTCGACGATCACCAAACTGATTCTCGGCCTCTATCAGCCCGACCGCGGCGTCATCCTGATCGACGGGATCGACTCACGGCAATTCGATCCCGCCGACATTCGCCGCGCGATCGGCGCCGTCATGCAGGATGTCTGGCTGATGTCCGGCACCGTGAAGGACAATATCGCCATTGGCGGCGAGAACCCGACCGACGCCGACATTCTCGAGGCGGCGCGCATCGCCTGCGTGCATGAATTCATCTCCACGCATCCCGACGGCTACGGGATGCAGCTGAAGGAACGTGGCGAGGGCCTCTCGGGCGGCCAGCGGCAGGCTTTGTCGATCGCCCGCGCGCTTGTCGGGCGCCCGCCCATCGTCATCCTCGACGAGGCGACCAGCGCGTTCGACGTGGCGACCGAGCGCGTGCTGCTCAACCGACTGAACGCGGCGCTGACCTCCCGCACGCTCATCGTGGTGACCCATCGCGCGTCGCTGTTCGAGCTGGTGCAGAAGGTCGTGGTGATGCAGGAGGGCCGGATCGTCGCCAGCGGCCCGAAGGACGAATTGCTGCGCCGACTTGCGCAAGCCGGCGGACAGGGCTGATGTCGAAATTTCGCGTACTCCTCGCCGCCCTGCGTTCGCCGAGCGCGACGCTCATGGATTCGCAGCCGATCGGCGCGCGCGACGGCTCGGGCATTGCCTACGCCTCGCGCATTCCGCAATTGCGGCGCTCGTCGAGCGGCCTGCTCTACACGGTGTTTGGCGTCTTCGCGGCGCTCATCGTCTGGGCCTCGATCGCCACCGTGGACGACCTCACCCGCGCCGACGGGCGCGTGGTGCCATCCGCGCGGCTGCAGGTGGTGCAGAACCTCGAGGGCGGCATCGTGCAGGCGTTGCATGCCCGGCAGGGCGAACGCGTCGAGGCCGGCGCCTTGCTGATGAGCCTGTCGGCCACGCAATTCGGCGCCGAGCGCGATTCGCGCCGCCAGCAATCGAGCGCGCTTTCGGCCAAGGTCGCGCGGCTGCGCGCGGAGGTCGAAGGCGGCGAGCCGCAATTCGACGACGAGACGCGTGCCGCCGGTGACGAATTCGTCGCGCAGGAGACGGCCGAGTTCAACAGCCGCCGCTCCAAACATCTCTCCGAACTTGCGATCATCGAGTCGCAATTGCAGCAACGGCTGAAAGAGGCGGAGGACACGCGCAACGTCATGCAGACCGCGCAGAATTCGCTGGAAAGCGCGCGGCAGGAGCTCACCATCGTGTCGCGCATGGTCGAGCGCGGGCTCGAGCCGCGCCTCGAGCTGGTGCGCCTGCAGGGCCGCATCTCGGACCTGCAGGGGCGGTTCGAATCCTCCCGCCTCGCCATCCCGCGCCTTGACGCCGCCATCGACGAAGTGCGCGGCAAGCGCGAGCAGGTCGTCCGGCAGTTCAGGGCGGATGCGGCGGCCGAGCTCGGCAAGGCGGTGATCGACCTGCGCAGCGTGCAGACCTCCCTGCCCGCGCTGGCCGACAAGGTCGACCGCGCCGAGATCCGCGCGCCCGTGCGCGGCATCCTCAACCGCATGTTCGTCAGCACGATCGGCGGCGTCGTGAAGCCCGGCGAGCCGATCGCCGAGATCGTCCCGGCGGATGACCAGCTGGTCATCGAGGCGCGCATCCGCCCTCAGGATATCGGCTTCGTGCGGGCCGGCATGCCGACGCGGGTCAAGCTCACCGCCTATGATTATTCGATCTTCGGCTCGATGCAGGGCGAGGTCACGCAGATCGGCGCCGACGCTGTCGCATCCGATGACCGGACGCAGCCCAACGCCTTCTACTTCCTTGCGCGCATCGAAACGACAACCACGGCGTTCGAGACTTTCGGGCGGCAGTTGCCGGTGATCCCCGGCATGCAGGCGCAAGTCGAGATCATCACCGGCAACAAGACGGTCATGTCCTATCTGACGAAGCCGCTGGTCGGCGTGAAGGAAAACGCGTTTCGCGAGCGTTGAGCGAAACCGTCATTGCAAGCTGAGCGAAGCAATCCAGGCACGAATGGCCATCGTTGAAGCGCGCGCGAGCGACTGGCGGCCAGCGCCGCACGCGCGGCTCTGAACTGCTTCGCTGCGCTCGCAATGACGGACGCGAGAGGCGTGGCGCAAACCGAAGACGGATCGCCGCGTCGCCTTCGGCTCCTCGCAATGACGGACTACAGGCGCAGCAGCCGTGCTGCGTTGCCGTACAGGATGGCGTGACGATCCTCCGCCGACAGATCCATCTCGGCGATCCCCTTGTAGGTTTTGGCGATCGGCCCCAGCGGCGCGTCCGTGGCGAAAACGATCTTGGACGGGCCGAAGAAATCCAGCCCGCAGCGCACGCCCGTGGTGGCGCCGAACATCGCCGTATCGCCGTAGAACAGCTTGAAATATTCCATGTGGGGGCGCTTCAGCGACGGCAGGATCTGCGAATAATCCTCGTCGCTCGTGCGCGCGCCGAGCACATCCATGCCCGGGCCGACACGCCCGTCGAAGAACGGGATCATGCCGCCGCAATGATGCGTGATGATCTCGAGGTCGGGGTGGCGGTCGAACAATCCGTCGAACACCAGACGCGTCATCGCGATCGACGTGTCGTAAGGCCAGCCGAAACACCACCACATTTCGAAGCGCGATTTCGCCTCGCTGGCGTAGTCGGGCATGCTTGCGGTGCGCGTCGGATGCAGCCAGATCGGCTTCTTCCATTGCGCGAGAGCCGCGAAGAACGGGCGGAACCGCGGCTCGTCGAGCGGATGACCCGCGACATGGTTGTAGATCAGCACGCCCTTGGCGCCGAGCTGATGGATGGCGCGGTCAGCCTCCGCAATCGCGCTCTCGACGTCATCGAGATAGACCGCAGCGGCGAAGCCGACGAAGCGGTCGGCATGCTTCGCGCAAAGCTCCGCCATCTCGTCATTGGCGATCCGCGCCAGTTCGCGCCCGGTATCGGCGTCGCCGATTTCTTCCAGTGAGGGGTTGGGCAGGCTGATGACCTGCCGGTAGTCGGGCACGCTGTCCATGTCGCGAAAGCGGGCGTCGAGGTCCGACAGCGGCTTCACGGTCAGCAGCCGGTTGACGATGTTCCCCAGCTTCGGCGCGAGCACGACCATGCGGTCGAGGAAGCTTCGGGGCGCAAGATGCGTGTAGAGATCGATGACCATTGTCGCGGCGTTCCTCGTTTTTTATGGCGGCGAGTATGCCCGCCGATCAAGGCGATGCAAGCGCTCAAGCTGGTTGTCACGATTACGGAATGGCGCATCAATCACACGCATGGCGTGCTATGCTCGTCGTCTTGGGCTCCTGGGGGCGCATGTGTGGAGGACGGCCTCATGTCAGAGCTGTCGGAACGAGACAAGCAACTTATCCTCGGCCAAACGCGCGTGAACGACGACCGGGTTGAGCAGATCAAGCAGGAGGTTAACTCTCCCGCCAAGAAGCTGGCGTCTTTCGAGAGTCAGAAGATGACCGCGGTTTTCCTCGCTCTTACGGGCTGCGTGCTGCTCATCGGCGGCTTCGTGTTGAACGGAACGCAGGTCGGTTACGAAAAGGGAATGGCGGTCGCCTTCATCGCCGTCGGCGTGCTCTGGTACGTCTATCTGAATGTCGCGACGAAGCGTCTTCTCGCCGCCGGCCCCACGGCGGGCTGATCGCCGCTCCAGACATAAAAGCGCGCGCTCCCGCATGGCGCGCGCGCTTTTGCGCACCTTCGCATGTGCAGCATCGCGATTGAAATGCCCCTGCCCTGCGCGTTTCTGACCATCGATGACGATTGTCAGCTTTGCGATCCTCTGATGTACTCGGGTCAACCGGCGATACAGACCGGGACAGGGACCATCGGGGAAATGCTCATGAAAACGACAGCGACCTCGCTCGCCGCTCTTGTCGCGGCGACTGTTTCATTCTGCGCGCCGGGCTTCGCCCAGGCGCCGGCTTTCAAGCCCGTCACGGACGCCATTCTCGCCAATCCTGACCCGGCCGACTGGCTGCACCTCAATCGGACGCAGGACCAGCAGCGATTCAGTCCGCTCGACCAGATCAACAAGAGCAACGTCGGAAAACTCCAGATGGCGTGGGCGCGCGGCCTGCCCAACGGCACGCAGGAATCCGTGCCGGTCGTCTACGACGGCGTCATGTATCTTTATGCGCCCGGCGCCACGATCCAGGCGGTCGACGCCACCAATGGCGACCTGCTGTGGGAATATGTGCGCGACTATCCGAAGGAAGTGAACGCGCAGGCGGCGCGCGAGAAGAGCCTCGGCATCTACGAGGACATGATCTATTTCGCTGCGCCAGACGGCTTTCTCGTCGCCATCGACGCGAAGACCGGCAAGGAGCGCTGGGCGACCAAGGTCGACGACGGCGGCCAGACGGCGGGCGGCATTCTCGTCGCCGAAGGCAAGGTCATGACCAACCGCACCTGCATCGAGGGCACGCGCCCGCAATGCTTCATCGCGGCGCATGACGCCAAGACCGGCAAGGAAGCCTGGCGCTTCTACACCACGGCAGGCGCCGACGAACCGGGCGGCGACACCTGGGGAGACATGCCGACCGAGAAGCGCGCGGCGAGCCCGTGGGGCCTGCCCGGCTCCTACGATCCCAAGCGCAAGATGATCTATTGGGGCGTCGCCAATCCCGATCCCTACACGCGGCTGTCGCGTCACGGCCGTCATGACGCCGTGCCGTTCGAGTCGCCGGTCAACCTCTATGCGGATTCGACGCTGGCGCTCGACATCGAGACCGGCAAGCTGAAATGGTACTATCAGGAGCTGCCCGGCGACGACTGGGACGCCGACCACAATCAGGAACGCATCCTCGCGCGCGTGAAGCTCGATCCCGATCCCTCGAAGGTGAAGTGGATATCGCAAAGCCTGCCGCGCGGCGAGGAGCGTGACGTCGTCATCACGGTGGCGGAAGGCGGAGGCATGTTCGTCGTCGATCGCGACAGCGGCAAGTTCCTGTGGGCCAACCCCTTCCCGTACGACGTGCCGGATTTCAACATCTCGGGCGTCGACCTGAAGACCGGCGCGACGCGCATCAATGTCGACAAGCTGTTCAAGACGGACGGCCAGACGATCCTCGGCTGCTATCACAACGTGCGCGGCCTGTGGTCCATCGCCTACCACCCCGGCAAGAACTCGCTCTACGTGCCGTTCCAGGACCAGTGCCTGCAGATGCAGGCCAACATGAAGGCCAAGACCGGCTGGGGGCCGCGCAAGGGGCTCATGCGCCCGGGCATCGACCCGAACAAGTACATGAACCTCGCCAAGATCGACATGACCACCGGCGAGATGAAGGTGCTGCACTCGCAGCCGCAGGCGAGCGCCGGCTCGGCGCTCGTCACGGCCGGCGACCTGCTGTTCTGGGGCGACCAGAACCGCCGCTTCCGCGCCTTCGACGCCGACACCGGCAAGGTGCTGTGGCAGGGCGTCGTCGGCGGAATGGTGATGAACTCGACCATCACCTACTCGGTCAAGGGCAAGCAGTACGTGATGATCTTCACCGGCGAAGGCCAGTCGGTCTCGGCCGGCCCGCTCGGCCTGACCCAGAAGAGCATGCCGAAAGCGGTGCGCGGGCATAATTCGGTGTTCGTCTTCGCCCTGCCCGACGCGGGGTGAGGCTCACGCTCAGCGCCTTCGGCTCGTCGTTGCGAGGAGCCGGAGGCGACGCGGCAATCCATAAGGCCGTCATTGCGAGCGCAGCGAAGCAATCCAGAAGCCGCGCGTGAGGCGCGCGCCGCCAGTCGCAATGCGCGCGCTCGGCCGGCAAGGATCCGCGCCTGGATTGCTTCGCTCCGCTCGCAATGACGGCCGAGGCCTTACCTCGCCCGCGAGCGGATGTAGGCCCAGAGTGA
>JAQGKM010000244.1 GCA_028290125.1 Hyphomicrobiales bacterium
ACTGCGATGCCGTCATCTTCGGCGCCGTCGGCGGCCCGAAGTGGGACGCGGTTCCGTACGACGTGCGTCCGGAAGCGGGCCTCTTGCGCCTGCGCAAGGATCTCGCGCTGTTCGCCAACCTCCGCCCGGCAATCTGCTATCCGGCGCTGGCGGATGATTCCTCGCTGAAGCGCGAGATCGTCGAGGGCCTCGACATCATGATCGTGCGCGAGCTGACCGGCGGCGTCTATTTCGGCGAGCCGAAAGAGATCATCGACCTCGGCAACGGCCAGAAGCGCGGCATCGACACGCAGGTCTACGACACCTACGAGATCGAGCGCATCGGCCGCGTCGCCTTCGAGCTGGCGCGCAAGCGCGGCAACAAGGTCACGTCGTCGGAGAAGCGCAACGTCATGAAGTCGGGCGTGCTCTGGCACGAGGTCATCACCGCGCTCCACAAGCGCGAGTTCGCCGACGTGAAGCTCGACCACATGCTCGCCGACGCCCTCGGCATGCAGCTCGTGCGCTGGCCCAAGCAGTTCGACGTCATCGTCACCGACAACCTGTTCGGCGACATGCTGTCGGACGTCGCCTCCATGCTCACCGGCTCGCTCGGCATGCTGCCGTCCGCCTCGCTCGGCGAAGCCGATGTGAACGGCAAGCGCAAGGCCATGTACGAGCCCGTGCATGGCTCGGCCCCGGACATCGCCGGCAAGGGCATCGCCAATCCGATCGCGATGATCGCGTCGTTCGGCATGGCGCTGCGCTACTCGTTCAACCTCGGCGAGGCGGCCGACATGGTCGACAAGGCCATCGCGGACGTGCTCGATTCAGGCCTGCGCACCGCCGACATCAAGGGCAATGCGACCAGCACCGCCTCGACGGTCGAGATGGGCGACGCGATTCTCAAGGCGCTGCGCGCCCTCAAGCACTGATCTTAGACCTTCCAGGCAAAAGCCGCGGTCCTCGCAGGCCGGGGCTTTTTTCATTTCGGCTTCAGCGGATGGGCGTCGACATCGGTCACGGGCGTCAGTCCGGTCACCGGGCGCGCCGCCTCGCGCGGCAGGCACAGCATGTTGAAGCAGCACGCCGGTCCGAACACATTGTCGGCGCGGCCGCGGAAATTGGCGGGCGAGAACAGCGGCGCCACGTGCCACCAGGCGTCGTAGCCAAGATCCCAGATCGCCCGGATGAGCGCCGGCGAGCGGGCGGTGACGTCGTTTTCGACGTAAAGCGCGGGGCGGAAGCGCGCGATGATGCGGGCGGCGCCCGCCAGCACCTCCGCCTCCATGCCCTCGACGTCGATCTTCACGAGACGCAGCGTCTTGCCGTCATAGGTCTCGTCGAGCGGACGGACCTGGATGCGGCGTCGCCGCGCCGAGGCGCCCTGCGCGAGCGCTTGCAGCGACAATCCTCCAAAATTCTGCGTGCCCGAATAATCGGGTTCGGCGATGTCGATTTCGCCGCGTTGCCGGCCGCAGCCCTCGTTGTAGAGATGTACGTTGCCGACCTCGTTCAGCACGCAATTGGCCGCCAGAAGCTGAAAGATCTGCGGCTGCGGTTCAAAGGCATGAACCTCGCCGGCGCGTGCGCCGTCGCGCGCCGCAACCCGCGCGGCCAGCGCCAGCGTATGGGCGCCGACATTGGCCCCGACGTCGATCACGTCGTCGCCCGGCCGGACCAGTTGCGACAGCAGGCCGATCTCGGCCTCGGTCCATTCACCATATTCGACGAGGGAGCGGCCGATGTAGACATCCCCGGCAAGCACGACCATGCGGCCATGCCGGGTCTCGGCGGTCTGGAAACGACTTTTCATGAAAACGGGCCTTTGAGGGGTTCAACCCTGAAAGGCCCGAGTGTTCGGTGTTCCGCGTGGCGCCGTCAAGAAGGCTGGATCAACGTCCGCCGGAGCCGGTCGAGAATTCGACCAGAGGCTGCGGACGGCCCGGCGGGTCGAAGCGGCGCGGCAGCGTGTCGTAGCCGAAGCGGCCGGGCACGCCGATTTCCGCATAGACCGGGACCGCCATGGTGGTGATCGACTGGACGTAGCGGTTGCGGCTGCCCACGGGCGCGACCGGTCCCGGATCGAGGAACGAGCGCCGCTGGATGGTCAGCGGCGGGGCGGATTCACGCAGGCGCGACTGCGCCATGGCGAGATCGCCAGCCAGCACGAGGGCGGCGAGCGCGCCGGCGCCAGTCAGAAGCAAATTCCGGTTCAAGGTCATGTCAGTCCCCTTTATTTTGCCGTCTGCCAAGGTAACGCAGGTCGGGCGAATTGGTTGGCTTGGCCGGGCGGCGCATTGACAGGGCCGCCGCGCCCGTGCTTTTGAGCGCGCACAGTCCCCCTGACGATCGACGCAGATCGCGGCCCCAGCAGCCGGGGAGACGACGGGCCTTCACGGCCCTCAAAACGGGATACGAGATCATGGGTTACAAGGTCGCCGTAGTGGGCGCCACGGGTAACGTGGGCCGCGAAATGCTCGCCATTCTGGCCGAGCGCAAGTTCCCCGCCGACGAAGTGGTGGCGCTCGCGTCGTCGCGCTCGCAGGGCACGGAAGTGAGCTATGGCGACAAGGTGCTCAAGTGCAAGGTGCTCGACAATTACGACTTCTCCGGCACCGACATCTGCCTGATGTCGGCGGGGGGCGACGTGTCGAAGGTCTGGTCGCCGAAGATCGCCGCCCAGGGCTGCGTCGTGATCGACAATTCGTCGGTCTGGCGCATGGACCCGGATGTGCCCCTCGTCGTGCCGGAAGTGAACGCCGATGCGCTCAATGGTTTCGCCAAGAAGAACATCATCGCCAACCCGAACTGCTCGACCGCGCAGCTCGTCGTCGCGTTGAAGCCGCTGCATGACGCCTTCGGGATCAAGCGCGTTGTCGTGTCGACCTACCAGTCGGTCTCGGGCGCCGGCAAGGACGGCATGGACGAACTCGATCGCCAGACCAAGGCGCTCTATTCGCTCGGCGATCCGCAGGTCAAGAAGTTCACCAAGCGCATCGCGTTCAACCTCATTCCGCATATCGACGTCTTCATGGAAGACGGCTTTACCAAGGAAGAGTGGAAGATGATGATGGAGACGAAGAAGATTCTGGATCCGAAGATCCGCCTCACCGCGACCTGCGTTCGCGTGCCGGTGTTCATCTCGCATTCGGAATCGGTCAACGTCGAATTCGAAAAGCCCGTCACGGCCGATGAAGCGCGCGACATCCTGCGCCGCGCGCCGGGCGTGCTCGTCATCGACAAGCGCGAGAACGGTGGCTACATCACGCCGCACGAAGCCGCCGGCGAGGATGCGACTTATATTTCGCGCATCCGCGAGGACAATACGGTCGAGAACGGCCTGGCGTTCTGGTGCGTCTCCGACAACCTCCGCAAGGGCGCCG
>JAQGKM010000267.1 GCA_028290125.1 Hyphomicrobiales bacterium
TTCGGCCTCGACAGCATCAACGCCATGGCCAGACGCGTGCTCGAAACGGCGCCCGGCGATTTCGTCATGGCGGGTTTTTCGATGGGCGGCCGCGTCGCGCTCGAAGTCATGCGGATCGCGCCCGAGCGCGTGACCGGACTGGCGATCTTCGACACGGGCGTGCATCCGCGCAGTCCCGGCGAAGAGGTGAAGCGCCAGGCGGTGATAGACCTAGCCCATACGCAGGGCATGGAAGCGCTGGCCGCGAAATGGCTGCCGCCGATGCTGCTGCCCGCCACGGTCGCCAATGAGAAGCTGTTCGCCGAACTGACCGCCATGGTGCTGCGCGCGACGCCCGAGATTCACGAGAAACAGATTCTCGCGCTGCTGCACCGTCCCGACGCCGAACCCGTGCTGCGCACGATCCGCTGCCCGACCATTGTCTTGTGCGGACGGCAGGACCAATGGTCGCCGCCCGAACAACACGAGCCCATCGCCGCCGCGATTCCGGGCGCGAAACTCGTGATCGCCGAGAACTGCGGGCACTTCCTGCCCGTGGAGGCGCCGCAGGTGCTCAACGCCGCGCTGCGCGAATTGCTCGAAGCCGCCTGAGCGTCAGGGCTTTTCGGCGACAGGGCCGGGGAACTCCGCCTCGGCCCGCGCCAGAAACCTGCGTTCATGGCGTTTGACGAACACGCCAAAGGCGACCAGCGCGCCGATCGCCACGACGCCCGCGACGATGCCGATCGGTCCAGCAACCTTGTGGATCTGCCGACCCAGCGCATAAGCGCCGCCGCCGAAGACCGAGGCCCATACGACAGCGCCGGCAAGATTGGCGACGACGAAGGGCGCCCAGTGCATCTGGTTGACGCCTGCCAGCAACGCGGCGAGCGTGCGGAGCAGCGCGACGAAGCGGCCGAAGAACACCACCGGCGCGCCGTAATGCGCAAACATGTAGCGGCCGAGCTTGATACGCGGCGCATCGATGCCGATCCGGGGCCCGTGCCGCAGCAAGAGCGGCATGCCGTACCGGCGGCCCACAAGGTAGCCGATGTTGTCGCCCACCACCGCGCCCAGCACCGCAGCCGCGATCACGCCGAAGACATCGAGCTGATGCGTCGCGCCGGCGTAGATGGCGGCAAAGATCAGCGCCGTTTCGCCCGGCAGCGGCACCCCCATGCTCTCGAGCCCGACGATGAGCGCGACGCCGGCATAGCCGTAGTTCGACACGAAATATTGGATCAGGTCTTTCATGGGTCTCGTCGAACCTCGGCGGAAACATCGACAAAGGCAAATGGGGTTGCGGGCGTCAACAATCCAGCGGCCACGATCGCCGGCTTGACCATAACCGATGCGCGGCGCCACTGTCGGTGAACAAGACTGCAGGGGAGGACGTCATGGGTCGAGTGCGCGCGCGCTTGTTTGGTCTTTTGCTGGTCGCAGCGGCCTGCCTCGCGCAGCAGGCTCCGGCGCCCGCGATGACCTCCGACACGGCGGAATTCGTCAAGCTCGCCGACGACGTCTACGCCTATGTCGGCAAGAAGAACGACGCCAACGCTATGGTGATCGTCACCCGTCAGGGCGTGGTGCTGGTCGATACCGGCAACAACCAGCCTGACACCCGCGACATTGCGGCGAAGATCAAATCGGTGACTGACCAGCCAGTTCGCTGGGTCGTCATTACGCAATATCACGGCGATCATTTCGGCGGCTCTCCGCTGTTCACGCCGCCCGCCTCGCTCCTCGTCCACGACCGCGTCGCGCGTGATCTCGCCGCGATGAAGCCCCATCAGATCAAGTCCTGGCGCAAGCGCTTCCCGGAGCGCGCACAGGCGCTCGAAGGATTGGCGCCGAAGGACATGATGATGTCCTTTCCCGATCGCATGACGCTCGATCTCGGCGGCAAGCACATCGAGCTCATCTATGTCGACGACCAGTACAACATCGGCGATGTCGCCGTCTGGTTGCCGGAAAGCGGCGTGATGCATGGATCTTTCGCCGCCTACAAGGATCGCCATCCCGACATTCGGCCTGACTACAGCCACGGCACCACGATCACCATGCTGAAGCAGCTGGAGGCGCTGCTCGCCCTGAAACCGCGCGTCGTCGTGCCCTCGCACGGGCCGCTCAGCAACGTGCGCGATCTGCAGAACATGGTCGACTACGTGCTGCTCGCGCGCCAGAAGGTGCGCGTGATGATGGACCGCGGCCTTGCCCTGCCCGAGATCGTCAAGAGCTTCGAGATGAACGAGTACAAGGATTGGGATCGCGCCAGTCACTTCGACTGGATGGCGGAGACGATCTGGCGTGAATTGTCCGGTCTCGGGCCAATCGTGACGAAATCCGCCGACCGCGACGTCACCGGCGTCGTGACCAGGGTCGCGGAGGCGGGGCGAAACCTAACCCTCGACGCGCAGGGACGCGAGATCCGCCTGCGCGTCAGCTCCGACACAAATATCGAAGGCGTCGCCGACCGCACGCAGCTGAAGGCCGGCATGCGCGTCACGGCCATCTATGTCGAGCCCGAAAACTTCAACGCAGCGCTTGGCTACGACCTTATCGAACTCGACGTGCAGCCGTGAGGACGGCGGGCTAGATCCCGCCGCCGTCCGATATCTGGTCCGGATCGACCTGGCGCAGGGCGGTCACGCGGCGAAAGACGTCGCGATGCGCGGCGCGCAGCAACAGCCGCACGATGAAATCGGCCACGCCGGCAAGCAGGGCGACGACGGCGCTCTGCGTCAGCACGGCCGCCAGCGCGCACACGACTAGCGCCGACACGATGCGCCACGACACTGCTTCCGCCAGCGTCTCCGGCGTATCGTCGGCCGGCGCCAGCAATCGCCGCCAAAGATCGGGCCGGGCCTGGCTCTGTGCGCCGCCGCTGGCCAGCAGATCGACGGGATTGACCTCGTCGATGACGCCAAGCGCCACCGTCTCGTTGGTGAGGCGGTCGATCAGGATAAAGGCGCCGAGAACACGGTCCTGCGCATAGGTCGCCATCACGAGCGGCTTTTCGGCCCGCACGCGCACGCGGCCGATGCCGTTCACCGGCAGCGTTTCGGACGGCCGTTCCGCAAAAGTGTTGACGTCGATCTGCGTGCGAACCGTGATGGCCGCATTGGCGGTCGACATGCCCTGTTGCAGGATCAGCCCCTGGCCCGACGCCGCGCGTTCGGACATCCACAGCAGGCGCCCGTCGAACACACGCGCAACCGGCGTGATGTCCTGCGCCGCAACAATGACATCGCCGCGCGAGGCGTCGACCTCGTCCTCGAGGACGAGCGTCACGGCTTCGTCCTGCTGTGCTTCCGCGCGGTCGCCCGCAGCCGTGACAATGCCGGAGATGCGCGTGCGCAGGCCTGACGGCAGGATCTTCACGTCCTGCCCGATGCGCGCGGCGCCATTGGCGATGGTGCCCGAGAAGCCGCGGAACTGCGCATTGGGGCGGTTGACCCATTGCACCGGCATGCGCAGCGCCAGCGGATCTGCGGCGGCGGGCGTAACGTCGACGGTCTCAAGATGGTCGATCAACGCGCGGCCCGCATACCACGGCGTGTCGGCCGACAGGCTTGCGATATTGTCGCCGCGCAGCGCCGACACTGGAATGAAAACGATCTCGTCAAAGCCGAGATGGCGCGTCGCCGCGCGGTAGGACTCGGCGATGGCGTTGAACACGCCTTCGTCGAACCCGACGAGGTCCATCTTGTTGATCGCCACGACAACGCGGCGGACGCCGACCATCGACACGATGAAGGAATGCCGGCGCGTCTGCGCAAGCACGCCCTTGCGCGCATCGACGAGGATGATGGCGAGCTCCGCGCCCGAGGCGCCGGTCGCCATGTTGCGCGTATATTGCTCGTGGCCTGGCGTATCCGCGACGATGAAGGCGCGGCGCGGCGTCGAGAAATAGCGATAGGCGACGTCGATAGTGATGCCCTGTTCACGCTCCGCCGCAAGTCCGTCGACGAGAAGCGCAAGATCGAGCGCATCGCCCTGCGTGCCGAAACGGCGCGAGTCGCCGTGCAGGGCCGCGAGCTGGTCTTCCGGCACCGCGCCGGTGTCGTAAAGCAGGCGGCCGATCAGCGTCGACTTGCCATCATCCACCGACCCGCAGGTGATGAAGCGCAACAGGGCGGCGGGCGCCGTGAGCGCGGCGACCTCGTGGGCTTGTAACGCAAGAGGGGCGTTCATCAAAAATACCCTTCCTGCTTCTTCTGTTCCATCGAGGCGCCGCCGTCATGGTCGATGAGCCGGCCCTGCCGTTCTGACACGCGCGACGAGCGCATCTCCGCGATGATCTCGGGCAGCGTCGCCGCCGTGCTCTCGACCGCGCCGGTGAGCGGGTAACAGCCGAGCGTCCTGAAGCGGACGGAGCGCATCTCGATCTCTTCGCCGGCGCGCAGCTCCATCCGGTCGTCATCGCGCATGATCAGCATGCCGTCGCGCGCGACGACGGGACGCGGCTTGGCGAAATAGAGCGGAACGACGGGAATCTTCTCGAGCGCGACATAGTCCCAGACATCCGCTTCGGTCCAGTTCGACAGCGGGAAGACTCGGAAGCTTTCGCCCGGGCGCTTGCGCGTGTTGAACAGACGCCAAGGCTCGGGCCGCTGGCTCTTCGGGTCCCAGCGATGCTCGGGCGTGCGCAGCGAGAAGATGCGCTCCTTGGCGCGCGAGCGCTCCTCGTCGCGGCGTGCGCCGCCGAAGGCCGCGTCGAACTTGTACTTGTCCAGCGCCTGCCGAAGCGCCTGCGTCTTCATGACATCGGTGTGCAGGCGCGACCCGGATGCGAACGGGTTCACGCCCGCTGCGCGGCCTTCCTCGTTGACGTGCACGAGCAGTTCGAGGCCGAGTTCGGCGATGCGCGCGTCGCGGAACGCGATCATCTCGCGAAATTTCCACGTCGTGTCGACATGCAGCAGCGGAAACGGCGGCTTGCCGGGTGCGAAGGCCTTCATCGCCAGATGCAGCAGGACCGCCGAATCCTTGCCAATGGAATAGAGCAGCACGGGGTTTTCGCACGTCGCCGCGACTTCACGGATGATATGGATGGCTTCGGCTTCGAGCTTCTGCAAATGGGTGAGCTGAATCACGCGTGCGTCTCCGTCTTGACGACACGCTGAAGCCGTCCGTCTGGCCCGACATGCAGGCCGCATTCCTTGGCGCTTTCCTGTTCCCACCACCAGCGACCGGCGCGCTCGGGTTCGCCCGGCGCCACGGCGCGCGTGCAGGGCGCGCAGCCGATGGACGGGAAACCCCTGTCGTGCAGCGGGTTCACCGGAACGCCATGCGCCTGCGTGTAGGCGACGACCTCGTCGCGCGTCCAGTCATGCAGCGGGTTGGCTTTCAGAACGCCGAAGCCCGCGTCCGGCGCCAGGAACGGCACGGCGCTGCGCGCATCCGATTGTTCCGCCCGCAAACCGGTGATCCACAGTGCGGCGCCGGTGAGCGCGCGCTTCAGCGGCTCCACCTTGCGGATGTTGCAGCAGGCCTTGCGCGCCAGAAGACTGTGGTAGAAGCCGTCGATTCCCTGATCGGCGACCAGCTGCTCGATGGGCTCGCGGTCCGGATAATAGCCGCGAATGCGCCGGCCGTAGCGCTCTTCGGTTTGCGCCCACAGCGCCGTCGTCTCGGGAAACAGCCGACCGGTATCGAGCGTCACGACGTCGATTTCGAAACCGCCTTCGAAAATGGCGTGCGCGATCGCCTGGTCCTCGATGCCGAAGCTCGTCGTGAACACGGCCCGACCTGCGACGGCGGCGCGCGCTTCGGACAAGCGGTCGAACAAGTCGGCGCGCGTGAGGGACTGAGAGTGGGTCATGGCCGCGGAATTTAGAGCCGGGCCGGGACGCCAGATAGCCGTGCAGAATTCTTTTTATCCGCCGCGAGCGGGAACAAAACAGTCGTCGGCGACGCCGGCCGGAGATGGCGATGCTACCTGCGCCGCTGCACCTACCTGCGCCGCTGCACCTGGCCGAACGCCCACAAGGCGAAGCAGCCGAGCGCGAAACTCCCGAGCACGAGACGCACGGCCTCCGCCAGCGTGAAGATCTGGCAGCCAGGCACGCCCCAAAGTCCGCAGTAAAGGCTCGTGAAATGTCCCATGCAATCGCCTCCGAAGTTAGGCGCGTTTGCTCATGATTCCCATTCCGCGATCAGAATGGATGAAACTTCCTGAAAAGTTCTGTCTTGTGTTCGTGGCAATTGAACAAACCTGGGGACAATCGTGCGCGACAACACGCAGGCCAGCCGCTTCGAGCTCGAAATCGAGGGCGGGATTGTTTTCGCCAACTACCGGCGCTCGTCGTCGGCGGTGCTGATCACCCATGTCGAGGCCCCGATGCACCTGCGCGGCACGGGCGCGGCGTCGCGCCTGATGCAGGAGGTCGCGGACGACGCGCGCGCGCATAATGTCAAGCTCACGCCGCTTTGCAGCTTCGCCGCCGCCTGGTTTCGCCGCCACCGCGACTATGCCGACGTGCTCGCATAAGGCGTCAGAAAAACGCGCAGCTCCGCTCGAAAGCCGCTGCTGTCGCGACATATCGAACTCATGGAGCGACCTGCAGGAGTTCATCCGGCATGGCGATCGGCGACGGCAGTTTTGAACCGCCGCGTCATGGCTCCCCCGACATGAGGAAGAACCATGACCAACATGCTGTGCTGCGGCCTTGCCGCTCTTGTCTCTGCCGCCGCCCTGAATGCAGCGCCCGCTGTGGCAGCGTCCGGATATGACGGGCAATGGTCAGTTTCCGTCGTGACCGAGCAGGGCGACTGCGACGCTCAAAGTCTCGATCTCGGCATTGCCGATGGCCGAATCGAGGAGCGTGGTCTCCTGTCGCAGGCGAGTGGCGCGGTCGATCCGCGCGGCGCGGTCCAGGTTGTGTTCACGCGCGGGTCGGATCAGCTCGCCGCGACCGGCATTCTCACAAATCTGGACGGCTCGGGGCGGTGGACGTCGCCCACACGCCAGTGCTCGGGCCGGTGGAAAGCGCAGAAGCGCAGCTAAGTCTCAGCTTGCCTGCGCGTGGAAGGTTGACGGCCTGTCGTTCGCATTGGCTGTCAGCTTCTCGCGGGGGATGCTGATGACCACGCGCAGACCATCGGGCGCGAAGTCGCGCGATGTCTTGGCGCCAAGCTGGACCTGAATGACGCGATCCAGCAGCTGGGCGCCGAAGCCGCGTCGTTCTGGCGGGATCACGGTCGGCCCGTCGATTTCGCTCCACGAAATGTCGCCGCTCTCGTCATCCAGCGAACAATTGATCTGGATGCGGCCTTGCGCCGTGCTGAGCGCGCCGTGCTTGACGGCGTTGGTCGCCAATTCGTGCAGCGCCATGCCGATCGGCACGGCAAGGTCTGACGGGAGCATCAGGTCGGCGCCGGTGAGCTCCAGCCGCTCGGGCATGCCGAGTGCTTCCATTTCCTGGCGGACGAGACGCGACAGGGTGGTCGATTGCGTCTTTTCGTCCGTGAGCAGCGCATGCGTCATTGCGAGCGATGCGATGCGACGCGCGAACGTCTCCTTGAAGTGGGCAAGATCCTGCGCGGTGTTGGCCGTTGCATTGGCCATGCCCTGCACCATGGCGAGCGTGTTGCGCACGCGGTGATGCAGCTCGCGGATCAGCAGTTCACGATGTTCGTCGGCTTGCTTGCGTTCGGTTACGTCGATCGAGGCGCCGACGATCTCGGCTGGCTTGCCGTTTGCGCCAAACAGCACGTCGTTGCGGTCGGCGACCCAGCGGATGCCGAGTTGCGGATGCTTGATCCTGTAGACGTATTCTGCAGCATGCGGATTTTTGAGCGACGCTTCAATCGACAGCATCATTCGTGGGCGGTCCTCCTCGAGCACGAGCTTGAGGAAGTCTGCGGCGTGCTTGGGAGCCTCATCCGGCATCTTGCCGAATATGCGGCACAGTCGCTCATCCCATTCCACGCGGTCGCACGCCACGTTCCATCGCCAGGTCCCGACACCCGAAACTGCAAGCGCTGTCGCGAGCTTGTGCTCGGCCTTTCGGCAACGTTCATGCGCGTTGCGCAGCTTCTCGGCCGCGAGGATCGAGATGGCGCAGCCGGCGAGATAGAACACCACGGCGACCGATGGCGG
Organism: Hyphomicrobiales bacterium; assembly: GCA_028290125.1. Lineage (GTDB taxonomy): Bacteria > Pseudomonadota > Alphaproteobacteria > Rhizobiales > Beijerinckiaceae > Terripilifer. The sequence goes on from JAQGKM010000267.1 coordinate 8,084, forward strand.
CGTCTCGATCATCATGGTGCGGAAATAAACAGCGCCCGCGACAAGCGTGAGCACGACTGCGCTCGCGCCGGCGATCCAGCCGCCGAGCATGGCCGACACCAGAACCGCCGGGAAGAAAGTCAGGAAGGGAACGCTGGCGCCGAGCCAGTAGCCGGCCGCCATGCGAACCAGCAAGGCGACGCTTACGATCAGAATGGCGAGGCCAATCGATCGCGCAGCCTTGCCCATCGCCAGTCTTGTAGTGAAGATCATCAATCATCCCGCCCCGCGCAGATGTTTTCATCAGAAAGGCTTAGCTAGCAAGCCCTTTGCGCGACAAGCAGAGGATAAGTAGATGAAGATCAAACAGCCGGGAGCTTTGCTGCGACTTTTAGTCCACCCTGGGGAATGCTCGGCCCGCGTGATCAAGCCGAGCCGCGGGCGCGTAATTAGCAAAATAAAAATCAAATGGCTCACGGCGGCGTGGCCCGTCAGGCGGACCACGCCGTTTTCGATTAGCGCGTGACGATGACCTTCTTCCGCACCACGGTGGCGCCGCGATGACGCGAATGCGCCCATCCGCGATGCATGCCGTTGTCGCGACGAATCACGACCTTCTTGGTGACG
>JAQGKM010000278.1 GCA_028290125.1 Hyphomicrobiales bacterium
CCAGGGCGCGCGGCAAGACGGGTGAATTCCTGATGGCCAATGGCCGCGCCGGCGCCGTCGAGCCGCATGATCGCCTTGCGCGAGAGCCATTTCTCGCCGTCGCGGAAATCTCGGGCCGGGCCGGCGCGGCGCGCATTCTCGCCGCTGCGCCGATCGCCGAAAGCGACATCGACGCGCTGGCGGGCGCGGCGATCGAAGATCGCGACGAGATAGCCTTCGATCGCGCCAGCGCTTCGCTGCGCCGTCGCCGCATCCGTCGGCTTGGCGCCCTGACGCTGGCCGAACAGGTCCTGCCGGTGACGGCCGGACCCGACAGCGCAGCGGCGCTGGCGCGCGGCGTCGCCGGGCTCGGGATCGCTCGCCTGCCGTGGACCAAGTCGCAAAAGCAATGGCGCGACCGCGTCGGCTTTCTGCGCCGGGCCGAGGGCGACGACTGGCCCGATCTGTCGGACGCCGCGCTGGCCGAAGACGCCGCCGCCTGGCTCGCGCCCTTCATCGAGGGACGGACGTCGCTCGCGTCCATCACGGCGGACGATCTCGACGGCGCGCTGCGCGCGCTGCTGCCATGGAGTATGATACGGCGGCTCGACGACGAGGCGCCGACGCATTTCGAGGCGCCGACGGGCTCGCGAGTCGCGGTGGATTATGAGGCCGATGGCGGTCCCGTGCTGGCGATCCGCGTGCAGGAATTGTTCGGACTGTCGAAACACCCGGCGCTGGCGGGCGGGCGCGTGCCGCTGACCCTGCATCTGCTGTCGCCCGCGCACCGGCCGATCCAGATCACCCGAGACCTGCCGGGCTTCTGGGCCGGCTCCTGGGCTGCCGTGAAGGCCGACATGAAGGGCCGCTACCCGCGCCACCCGTGGCCCGACGATCCCGCACAGGCGGCGCCGACCACGCGGGCGAAGCCGCGCGGAACGTGAGCGCCGCAGGCTAGATGCGGAAGTTGAAGCCCGTGCGGAACAGGTTGATGTTCGACGTCGCCTCGCTCGCCGCCCATGTGTCGCCATAGACGGTCGACGGGTTGAAGTGGAGCCGGAGGTATTCGGCCTTGACGCTCATGCCGCGCCCGAAAGCATATTCGAGGCCTGCGCCCAGCGCCCAGCCAGCCATGGTGTTGGAGGTCGACCCCGCCTGGGCGGCCGTAACCGTGGTCGTCCCCTGCACGCCGGTGATCGTGCCGGTCATGTCCAGCCGCTGGCGCCCGAAGGCGTAGCCCGCCGTGCCGTACACCAGCACGTTCTCCAGAGCATAGCCGAGGCGCGCACGCACCGTGCCTATGTTGGCGAGGCGGGTTTCGAGATTGCCGGCGCCCGACATGGTGTAGTCGCCATATTTGCCCGACACCGTGCGGCGATTGTCGCCGCGCGCGTTGGACAGGCTGAAATCGGCCTCGATGCCGAACACCAGCCCGCCAGCCTGCTTGTTGAAGCCAGCCTGCAGGGTGCCGACGAATCCCTTCGCGCGCGAGGTCCCGAACACCGGATCGGCCAGCTCCGCCGAAAGCGTCGACCCGACCCGACCCGCCGAGGCACCTGCATAAATGCCCGACCAGTTGTAGGCCGAGTCGCCGCGCATCAGCCCCGGGCCCGCAAATCCGTTCGGGAGATCAGCCGCGATTGCGGCCGCACTCGCCGAAACACCGGCCAGGAGGACGGCAGCAAACTTCAGCATGAAAAACCCCGAACCGAATCGATGAACAAAACATTAATTCGAAGCAGTTGAGTTCAAGAGTTGACGCTAGGAAAGGGATGAAAGAACCGGTATTGTTTTCCCGTATTAGCTGTTCGCGCCTGTCGCGCAGCCATTTATTTGCTTTGAGCCACATGGATTTCCGATGCTTTCTCAAACTCTTGCGCAATATGCGCATGACCGGCTCAAGCTCTCGCAACAAGAGAGGATTCGGTTTCGACTGGCGCCGCAAATTTCGTTGGAAGTCCTCCTGATTCTTGCCGCAGCGCGCGGATCGGTCCCGCTGACGCATCTTTTCGACCAGATCTCGGCCGCCGAGAAATCCATCAGGTCGCATATCCGGACCCTGATGGCTTCGGGACTGGTCGTCGAAGCGCCGCACCCGATCGATGGCCGCGCGAAGCTGTTGGCGCTGACGGCGCGCGGCGCCGAGGATCTCGCGGCGCATCTCCTGGACACTCATTCCGGGCAGACAGACGCAGTCCGGGCGTGAAGTTCACGTAACGTTCTTGCAAAGTCTCGACTGATCAGCCAAGCTTGCGCCTGCCGTTGTGGAAGCGGGAGAGTTTTATGGCGGTGCGGGTCGCGACAGTCGCTTTCGAAGGGATCGAGGCCCGCCCTGTCGACGTGCAGGTGCAGATCTCCAACGGCAATGTCGCGTTTGCGGTCGTCGGGCTCGGCGACAAGGCCGTGGGCGAATCGCGCGAGCGCGTGCGCTCGGCGCTGATCGCTTCGGGGCTCGCCATGCCGGCGCGACGCGTCACCGTCAATCTCGCGCCGGCCGACATGCCCAAGGAGGGCAGCCATTACGACCTGCCGATCGCGCTCGCCATCATGGCGGCGATCGGCGCGATCCCGAGCGACTCGCTGGACGGCTTCACGGTGCTGGGCGAGCTGGCGCTCGACGGATCGATCACGGCGGTCGCGGGCTGCCTGCCGGCGGCGGTGGCCGCCAATGCACGCGGGCATGGGCTGATCTGCCCGGCAGCGTGCGGCGCCGAGGCGGCTTGGGCGTCGTCCGAGATCGAGATCATCGCGCCGCGCTCGCTGATCCAGCTGGCCAACCACTTCAAGGGATCGCAGGTGTTGTCGCGCCCTGCCCCCGCAGTGCGCGGAGCCGGCGCCCCACAACCTGACCTGCGCGACATCAAGGGACAGGAAAGCGCCAAGCGTGCGCTCGAAATCGCCGCCGCGGGCGGCCATCATCTGTTGATGAACGGCCCGCCGGGTTCCGGCAAATCCATGCTCGCCGCGCGCCTGCCCTCGATCCTGCCGCCGCTGTCGCCGCCCGAGCTGCTCGAAGTCTCGATGATCATGTCGGTGGCGGGCGCGCTGGCCGGCGGCGAGCTGACCGACCGGCGGCCCTATCGCGCGCCGCATCATTCCGCCTCGATGGCGGCGCTGGTCGGCGGCGGCGTCCATGCGCGTCCGGGCGAAGCCTCGCTCGCCCACCACGGCGTGCTGTTTCTCGACGAGCTGCCGGAATTTTCCATGCAGACGCTCGACAGCCTGCGTCAGCCGATCGAGACAGGCGAGGTGGCGATCTCGCGCGCCAATCATCGCGCCGTCTATCCGGCGCGTTTCCAGCTGGTCGCCGCCATGAACCCGTGTCGCTGCGGACACGCCACGGACCCGGGCTACGCCTGCAAACGCCAGCCCAACGATCGTTGCATGGCGCAATACCAGGCCAAATTGTCAGGCCCGCTGCTCGACCGTTTCGATCTCGCGATCGAGGTCCCGGCCGTGTCCGCCAGCGACCTGTTGCTGCCGCCCGCGGCGGAGGGCTCGGCCGAGGTGGCGGCGCGCGTCGCGCGCGCCCGCGCCATCCAGCGGCATCGTTTCGCGGCGCTCGGCCTGCCGCAGATCGCCACCAACAGCGCAGCGCCCGCGCCCGTGGTCGAGACCATCGCGGCGCCGGACGCCGCCGGGCAGAAGCTGATCCGCGACGCCGCCGAACGCATGCGCCTCACCGCGCGCGGCTTCCATCGCGTCCTGAAACTCGCCCGCACGCTGGCGGATCTCGACGAATCACCCGAAGTGCGACGCATCCACATCGCCGAGGCGCTGTCCTACCGCATGGCGTCTCCGGGCGCCGCGGAAGCGGCGTGACGCGCTGATCTCCAAGCCATTCTCGATCCGGCGGGGACGTGTCATAAAACCGTCCGCGTAACATGGTGTCACTCCGCTCAGCACAAGGGCGAAGCTTGAGAGCGGATTTGGGACCGATCATGGCGTTCACGACATTTCAGGCCGGCGGCTTCGTCAATGCGCTGGGTTCCGGTTTCGCCCAGACGATCCGCCGCTTTCCGGCCGCCGCCGCCAAACCGCGCGCCGTTCGCGACCATGGCGATCTCGATCCCGTCCTTGGCCGCATGGGCGCGCTCGAAGTTCGGCTCGCCATCACCAAGAAAGACATCCGCCGCGCGCAGAAACTGCGCTTCAAGGTGTTCTTCGACGAAGGCTCGGCCATCCCGGATGCGCGCTCGGGGCTGGCGCGCCGCGACATCTGCCCGTTCGATCGCATCAGCGACCACATGCTCGTCATCGACCACGCCGCCAAGAACCGCTTTGGCCGCGTGCGTCCTAAGATCGTCGGCGTCTACAGATTGCTGCGGAAGGATGTCGCAGACCGCCACGGCGGCTTCTACAGCGCGCAGGAATTCGACATCGCGCCGCTGCTCGCCGCGCACCCGCAGGCGCGGTTTCTGGAACTCGGCCGCTCCTGCGTGCTGCCGGCCTATCGCTCGAAGCGCACGATCGAACTGCTGTGGCGCGGCATCGCCGTCTATCTGCGGCATTACAAGATCGACGCGATGATCGGCTGCGCTTCGTTCGAGGGCGCCAATCCGCTGCAACATGCGCTGCCGTTGAGTTTCCTGCACCACCACGCCAAGGCGAGCGGCGAATGGGCGGCGCGCGCGCTGCCGGGCCGGCATGTGCCGATGGACATGATCGCCGCCGACAAGATCGAACTGCGCCGCGCGCTCGATGCGCTGCCGACGCTGGTGCGCGGCTATCTGCGCGTCGGCGCGAAGTTCGGCGACGGCGCAGTGGTCGACCGCCAGTTTGGCACGGTCGACGTGTTCGTCGTCATGCCGGTGGCGCAGATCGACGCAAAGTTTCTGGAGCATTTTTCGCCGAGCGCGAAGGCTGCGTAACACTCGCCGTCAGGGAAAGGGCCGGGCTAGCGGCCCTCGCCCATCGCCAGCAGATCGCGCAACCCTTCGCGATAGGTGGGCCGTGAGAACACGAAACCCAGCTCCCGCTTGATGCGCGCGTTCGAGACGCGCTTGGTTTCGCCGTAAAAGCTGCGCGCCATCGGGGTCATCGACGCCGTGAAGTAATCCTGTTCGGGCGGCGGCGCGACGCCGAGCAGATCCGCCGCGAAGGCCACCACGTCCTGCGGCGGCGCGGGTTCGTCATCCGTCACGTTATAGATCGCGCCCGGCTGGCCGGCGTCGATGCAGGCCATGATGGCGCGTGCGATGTCGGCGACGTGGATGCGGTTGAACACCTGACCCGGCTTGACGATGCGCTTCGCCGTGCCGTTGGCGAGCGAGACCAGCGCATTGCGGCCCTGGCCGTAGATACCCGACAGCCGAAGTATATTGAGCGCCACGCCGCTGCGCGCGGCGAGCGCGCGCCATTCGTCCTCCGCCGCAAGCCGCGCGTTGGAGCGCCCGGCGACAGGACGCGGGGCCGTGTCCTCGTCGATCCACGCGCCCTGATGATCTCCGTAGACGCCCACCGTCGAGAGATAGACGATGCGCTGCAGGCGCGCCGCGGCGAGATCGTCGGCGAAGGCGCGCAGCACGGGATCGCCCTGCGCATCTGGCGGGGTCGAGACGAGCAGCACGTCGGCGTCGAGAAGCGCCTGCGAGACAGCGCCCTCCCGCTGTCCATCGGCGAAGACCAGCGGCGTGACCCGCCCTTCGGCCCGCAGGCGCGCGGCCTTGTCCTCGCTGCGCACGGTGCCGGTCACGGAGGCGAAGCGCGCGCCGAAATCCTGCACGAAGACCTGCGATGAATAGCCAAGACCGAAGACGAACAGGTTCATGCGTGCTCCCCATGCGCGAGCGCGTCGGTCCATTCGCGCGCGACATCGGCGTCGCTCTCGTTCGCGTGGGCGTCCGCCAAGGCGGCGAACTCCGGCGCGTCGAACAGGCGGCCAGCCGCCCAGACCGCCATGGCGCGCACCTGCGGATCCTCATGCGCCAGGTTCTCGATCACGCGCGGACGCAAGGCTGCTTCGCCCGCGTTGCCGATCGCGACCATCAGGTTGCGCCGAAACCGCGCGACGCCGATGCGCTTGATCGGCGAACCGGAGAAGAAGGCGCGAAAGGCGGCGTCGTCCAGCCCCGCCAGGAAATCGAGATCGGGCGCACGCAAATCGTCGCGCGCCTGCAGTTTCGCCTCGCGCGCGACCTGCGCAAACTTGTTCCACGGACAGGCCGCGAGGCAATCGTCGCAGCCGTAGATGCGGTTGCCCATCGCCGCGCGAAACTCCGCCGGGATCGGTCCGTGATGTTCGATGGTGAGATAGGAGATGCAACGCCGCGCATCGAGCCGGTAGGGCGCCGGAAAGGCCTGCGTCGGGCAGGCGTCGAGGCAGGCGCGACAGGATCCGCAATGATCGGCCTCGGGCGCGTCGGGCGCGAGATCAAGCGTCACGAAGATCGAGCCGAGGAACAGCCACGAGCCAAATTCGCGAGAGACGAGATTGGTGTGCCGGCCCTGCCAGCCGAGCCCGGCGGCGGCGGCGAGCGGTTTCTCCATCACCGGCGCGGTGTCGACGAAGACTTTCAGCTGCAAGGCGGGATCGGTCTTCGCCTCGCCGGCCATCCACGAGGCCAGCATCTTCAGCCGGCCCTTCACGAGATCATGGTAGTCGCGGTGGCGCGCATAGACCGAGATGGCGCCGCTGGTCTTCTGCGCCAGCACGGCGCGGGGGTCTTCGTCCGGCCCGTAGTTCATGCCCAGCATGACGATGGAGCGGACCTCGTCCCAGAGCACGCGCGGGTCGGCGCGGCGGTCCGCCGTCTCCTCCATCCAGCCCATGCCGCCATGCGCGCCCGCATCGAGCCATTCGCGCAGGCGTGTCGGGGCTTGCGGGATGGAGTCGGGCCGGGCGATGCGGCAGGCGTCGAAGCCGAGCTCCCGCGCGCGGGCGCGCAGACGGGAGAGGAAGTCGGCGTTCAGAAATCGAGGTCCGCGTAGACCGGCGAGGGCGTCAGGCCCGGCAGGCGGTCCGCCAGAATCGCGCGAAACGACGGGCGCGATTTCACGCGCGCGTACCAGTGCTTCGCTCCTTCGTCCTCGCTCCATGGCACGTCGCCCAGGAAATCCACGCTCGACAGATGCGCCGCCGCCGCCAGATCCGCATAGGTCATGCGGTCGCCGGCGATCCAGTTGCGCGACTGCGTCAGCCAGCCGATGTAGCGCAGATGATAGCGGATATTGGCGCGCGCCGCGCGCACCAGCTCCATGTCGGGCCCGCCGCCGCCGTTCAGCATCGGCA
>JAQGKM010000310.1 GCA_028290125.1 Hyphomicrobiales bacterium
ATCCAGGACATGGGCGCTGCCGGCCTCACCTCCTCGGCGGTCGAAATGGGCGCCAAGGGCGGGCTCGGCATCGATCTCGATCTCGACAAGGTGCCGTGCCGCGAAGACGGCATGACGGCCTACGAGATGATGTTGTCGGAGAGCCAGGAGCGCATGCTCATGGTTCTCGATCCCGCCAAGGAAGCCGAGGCGGAAGCCATTTTCGTTAAATGGGGCCTCGATTTCGCGGTCATAGGAAAGACCACCGACACCAAGCGTTTCGTCATCCGCCACAAGGGCCAGATCGAGGTCGACCTGCCGATCATGGAGCTCGGCGACGAAGCGCCGGTCTACGATCGCCCGCATGTGCCGACGCCCAAGCAGCCGGTCATCGACGCCGCGTCCGTGACGCCGCCGATGTCGAACGCCGATGCGCTCGTGCATCTGCTCGGCACGCCGGACCTGTGCTCGAAGCGGTGGGTCTGGGAGCAGTACGATCATCTAATCCTCGGCAACAGCGTCCAGCAGCCGGGCGGCGACGCCGGCGTGGTTCGCATCGGCGACGGCCCCAAGGGGCTCGCCATGACCACCGACGTCACGCAGCGTTATTGCGAGGCCGATCCGGTCGAGGGCGGCAAGCAGGCGGTGGCCGAAGCCTGGCGCAACATCACCGCAACCGGCGCACTGCCGCTGGCGCTGACCGACAACCTGAATTTCGGCAATCCGGAAAAGCCCGACTACATGGGCCAGCTCGTCGGCTGCCTCGAAGGCATTGGCGAGGCGGCGCGCGCGCTCGACTTCCCGATCGTGTCCGGCAATGTCTCGCTCTACAACGAGACGCAGGGACGCGGCATCCTGCCGACCCCGTCGATCGGCGGCGTCGGCGTGATCGCCGACGTGGCGAAGTCGGCGTCGGTCGCCTTCAAGAGAGCCGGTCAGAGCATCGTGCTGATCGGCGGCACGCAGGGCTGGCTCGGCCAGTCGGTCTATCTGCGCGACGTCTGCGGCCGTGAAGAAGGCGCGCCGCCGCCGGTCGATCTCGCAGCGGAGCGCCGCAACGGCGATTTCGTGCGCAAGCTGATCGAGGGCTCGCGCGTCGACGCCGTGCATGATCTCTCGGACGGCGGCCTCGCGGTCGCGCTCGCCGAAATGGCGATGGCCTCGCATATCGGCGCGCGGCTCGACATGGATCTCGGCACCGCGCCGCACGGCATGCTGTTTGGCGAGGATCAGGGCCGCTACCTGCTGACCGCAACGGCCGGCGAGGCCGCGAAAATCGTCGCCGAAGCCAAGGCCGCAGGCGTCCCGGCAAGTATCGTCGGCGTCACCGGCGGAGACGCGGTCGAGCTGCCGGGCGAGGCGCCCGTCGCCATCGCCAAGCTCGCCAGCGCGCATGAAGACTGGCTCCCGGCCTACATGGCCGGACCCGCAGCATAAGGAACGGCATCCATGGCCATGCAGGCGCATGAAATCGAAGAGATGATCAAGGCTGCGCTGCCCGACGCGGTGGTGGCGATCACGGATCTCGCCGGCGATGGCGATCATTACGCCGCCACCGTCGTCTCTAGCGCCTTCAAGGGCAAGACGCGGGTGCAGCAGCACCAGATCGTCTATGCCGCGCTGAAGGGCCACATGGGCGGCGCGCTGCACGCGCTGGCCCTGACGACGAGCGCGCCGGCCTGACTGGCGCCTCTGCGCGAAGCGCTTATATTAAGCTCATGAAAGGCGGAGCCTTGACCTCCGCCCAAAGGAAGACAGACATGGCCGACGTTCAGGAACAGATCAAACAGGAAGTCACCGGCAACGACGTCGTGCTCTTCATGAAGGGCACGCCGCAATTCCCGCAGTGCGGATTTTCGGGCCAGGTCGTCCAGATCCTCGATTACCTCGGCGTGCCCTTCAAGGGCGTCAACGTTCTCGAGGACGAGGGCATCCGCCAGGGCATCAAGGATTTCGCCAACTGGCCGACGATTCCGCAGCTCTACGTGAAGGGCGAATTCGTCGGCGGCTGTGACATCATCCGCGAGATGTTCCAGGCGGGCGAACTCGCCACGCATCTGAGCGACAACGGCATCGTCTGCCAGCAGCCCGCCAAGGGCTGACCGGCAAGGCGACGCCGGTCACGGCGCCAGTCCCATCTGTTCCAGCGCGGCCTGGCCGAGCAGGCCGTAGGGATTGGCGAGCGTCTCGAGAATCTCGAAATGATTATAGCCGGTTCCGACAAGCAGTCGGGCCGGCTTTCCTGATTCCTGGACCGCCGCATGAAAGTCGCGCGTCTGGCGCTGGAATTCCGGCGTCTCGAGGGTGCCGTACGCCAGCAACAGCGGGCAGTTGATGTGCTCGAGGCGGCGGATCGCGCTCAACTCCTCAACCATGCGATCGGTAAAGGCGACGTAGCGCGAACGCTTCGACAGGCGCACCGGCTCGAGCTCGTACATGCCTGAAAACAGCATCGCGCCCCGCAGCAGGTCGGGCCGAAGGCCAAATTGCGCCGTCCAGTCGGTCGTCGCGACGCAGCCCGCCATGTGCCCGCCCGATGAGTGCCCGATCAGATGGATGCGCGACGGATCCGCGCCGTAGTCTGCCGCCTTGACACAGATCTGCGCGGTGGCGCGCCGCGCCTGGTCGATCATCGGAAAGAGATCGCCGCCGCAGTCCTGGATGAGATCGAAATCGAGAATCGCGAAGTGAGCGCCGGCGCGGACGAAAGGCTCGGCCAGCGCGGCGAACTCGCGCGCGCGTCCCGCCCGCCATGCGCCGCCGTGGACAAAGATGGCGAGCGGCAGGTTCTCACCGTTGGCGCGGTAAAGCTCGAAGGTTTCGTTCGCGCCCGGGCCGTAGGAAATGACCTCAGGCGCGCCGAGGCGCTCGATCACGAGGCGCGCCATCATCGCGCGCCGGTCCTTGATCGCATCCTGATTCGGCGCATAGACGGACTGGTCATAGCAGGCGTCGAGCGCCTCCTGATGATAGTCTCGCCAGACCTTGGGCGCTGCGCTCTGCATTTCCTGATCCCTCACGTTTATGTGCGCCATTCTGGACGCGACGCTGCGGCGGGTCAAAGTTCCTGCCGCCTTCTTGCGCAGCGCAGCCGCTTCCCGCAAGATCGCGCGATGTTCAAACATGCTTCGCGCCTGACTTCCGTTGCGGCCGCTGCCGCGGCGCTCGCCCTCACCCTGCTGGTCGCTCCGCCTCGCGCCGAAGCGGCATACGGGCGCGTCACCCTCACGGTCGACGGCGTCAAGCGCACGGCGACGCTGGTTGAATTCGAGCGCCTGAAAAAGCGCAAGCGTCCGGTGATCATCGTCCTGCATGGCGGCTCCGGCGGCAGCGGCGCCGGCCTGCGCGCACGGCGCAATCTCGGCCTCGACGCCTTCGCGAGGAACATCGGCGCTGTCGTGGTCTATCCCGACGCCGTGGATGGCTTCTGGGGCCGCTCCAAGCCCGGCCTGCCGCCCCCCAATGACGAGGGCTTCATCAAGGCGCTGACCACCAAGCTCGTCGATCAGGGGATCGCGAGCCGCCGCCGCATTTTCGTCGCAGGCATTTCGGGCGGCGGCATGCTGGCGATGAAACTCGCCTGCGATAATTCAGATCTGTTCTCGGGCGCCGGCGCCTTCGTGGCCAACATGCCGGCCGACTGGGCGGCGTCGTGCAATCCCAAGCAGCCGATCTCCTTCATGCTGATGAACGGCACGGCCGATCCGATGACGCCATTCAACGGCGGCGTCGCCAACATGCCGGAAGGTCCGCGTGACGTTCTCTCGGCGGAGGCGACCTTTGCGATCTTCAGCAAGGCTGCGCAATGCAGCAGCCAGCGCAATCAGACGATTCTCGATCGTGACAAGAACGACGGCTCGCGCGTCGTCGTCGAACACGGCGTGGGCTGCAAGGCGCCGGTCGAACTCGTCAAGGTCGAAGGTGGCGGACACACGATTCCAGGCCGTCGCCTGAGCGCGTCGCGCGGCGTGCCGGTGGGCGCGCAGAACAACGATCTCGATGGCGCCCGCCTGATGTGGGACTTTCTGCTGAAGCGCGCCCCGCAATAATCACCGCGGGATCAACGCCCAGTAATCGAGATCGAGGATGACGGCGGGGTCGTAGCCCTCGCCCTGCATCAACGGGGAGTCGGCGCAGGGCTGGTCTTTCGTCGCGATCGTGCGGATGCGCAAGGCGCCGACATCGTCGCGGCCGGGCAGTTCGGCGCAATCGAGAATTTCGCTCCACGCGAACACCGTCAGCCCGGCGAACAGCGGCGCCACATGCCGCCCCGCATTGATCGCCGCAATGTGGAACGCATTGCCGAGACCATTGAAGCTCAGCGCGCGCGCCAGCGAGATCACGTGGCCGCCGTAGATCAGCCTGCGACCGAAGCGGCCCTGTTGTTCGGTGAACTGGTTGAAATGCACTTTCGCGGTGTTCTGGTACAGCCGCGTTGCGATCATGTGCTCGGCTTCTTCCACTGTCATGCCATCGACATGGTCGATGCGCTCGCCTTTCGCATAATCGGAGAAGCGATGCAGCGCGCCCGCGAGCGCGAGATCGAAATGTTTCGTCGCGATCGTCGGGCAGGCGCTGCCGATCTCGGCCGGCGACAGGGCTTTCGCGAGTTTCGGCACCAGCTCATCGGGCGCGGGCGCGTTGACGTCGCGCTTGCGCACCATCACCCAGCGCACATAGTCGAGCACGGGTTCGCCATGCTGGTTGACGCCCGTCGAGCGCACATAGACAACGCCGGTCTGGCGGTTGGAATTTTCCTTCAATCCGATGACTTCGGACGTCGACGACAGCGTGTCGCCCGGATAGACCGGCGCCAGAAAGCGGCATTCCGCATAGCCTAGATTGGCGACGGCGTTGAGCGACACGTCCGGCACGGTCTTGCCGAAGACGATGTGGAACGTGAGCATGTCGTCGATGGGGCTGCGCGGATAGCCCAGCGCCTGCGCGAAAGCGTCTGACGATTGCACGGCGAAGCGCGAACCGGTCAGCGCCGTGTAGAGGGCGACGTCGCCGCTCGTCACCGTACGCGGCGTGGCATGGCGCAGGATCTGGCCAGGCCGGAAGTCCTCGAAATAATGGCCTGGATTGGTTTTCTGCGCCGCCATGGCCGCAACTCCCGCGCTACGTCTGTCGAGCGTCCTGCATAAGCGACGACAGGATGTCTTGCATCCTAGCCCTTCGCCGCAAGCAGCGCCTCGAGCGCTCTCGCAAGAGACGCGCCATCGCCTTCAAGGAGGATGCATTTGCGCCGCGCGGTGTCGCCGGAGAGGAGGCGTGCGCGCGAGGTCGGCAGGCCGAGCGCCTTGGCGAGAAGCCGCACGACAGCGTCGTTCGCCTTGCCCTTTTCAGGCACCGCGCGGACGCGCGCCTTCAGCACCGGCGCACCATCGCTCAGCGTCTCGACGCTGTCGATCCTGTCCATGGCGGCGCGCGGCGTCAGCCGCACCTCGACGAGCAGCCCGTCGGGCCGCTGCGTCCAGGGAACCGCCACTCACAGGCCCATGGCGGCCGGGTAGATGTAGTAGATGATGACGCGCTCGAGGAAGAAGATGAAGAGCAGCAGGATGATCGGCGAGAGATCGAGGCCGCCGAGGTTGGGCAGCCGCCGCCGGATCGGCATCAAGATGGGCTCTGTCACGGCCAGTAGCGTGTTCCAGACCGACCGCACGAAGTCGTTGCGGATGTTGATGACGCCGAACGCGACGAGCCAGGACAGGATCGCCATGGCGATGATGACCCAGCTGTAAAGTTGCAGCACCAGGAGGATGAGATCGAGGATCGCGCGCATCGGGGACTCCAGCCGAATTGCTTCCGGTTTAGCTGGCCACAGGCGTGCGGGCAAGCGGCGCAGAGGCGCGCATTTCGTTTCACCCATTTCGTGAATTTAGACAGACGCAACGCGTTGACATGCCAAATGCGTCCGCGTAAACAGACCGCGGCTTGGGGCTGTAGCTCAGTTGGGAGAGCGCGTCGTTCGCAATGACGAGGTCAGCGGTTCGATCCCGCTCAGCTCCACCAAGCCACTTTTCTCTCCCCGTATAATCCACTCCGACGTTGCAGCCGTCATGCGTGAGCAGCGGCTTGCGCCTTGACGGACGAGGCTTTAGAGCCGCCGCGAGGCGAGCCTTTGCGCCGGCACGCGAGCGCGATCACATGACGAGCCACCGGGACCGAACCGCATCTTCCGCGCTGCCGGTTGTCGCGCTGTCGCTGGCCGCCTTGTTCTGGTCCGGCAATTTCGTCGTCGGTCGCGCCCTGCGCGGCGAGATCGATCCCGTGCATCTCGCCACGCTGCGCTGGATCATCTGCCTCGCGGTCTTTGCGCCGCTCGTCGGGCGGAAAGTTCTGGCGCATGCGGACGCGTTGCTACGGGAATGGCGGTATGTCCTCGCGCTCGGCGCCACCGGTGTCGCCGGCTTCCAGACCGTCGTCTATCTCGCGCTCGAGACGACGACGGCCATCAATGCGCTCCTGCTGCTCGCCTTCACGCCAGCCGCGATCCTGATCGGGACCGCGCTCACCGGCGCGGCGCGTCCGCGCGCCGTGCAATGGGCCGGCACGCTGATATCGCTTCTCGGCGTCGGTGTGCTCGTCACGCGCGGCGACTGGCGTGTTCTGGCGACGCTCGGCTTCGAGCGCGGCGATCTTTGGATGATGACCGCCGTGCTGTTCTGGTCGGTCTATTCCCTGCTGCTGACAAAGCGCCCGGCCGACCTGCCGCCCGACGTTTCGCTGGCGGGCAGCATCGTCGCGGCCTTGCTGATCCTCATCCCGCTGGCGGCGCTCGACACCGGCGCCTGGCCGTCGCTCACGCCCGCGATGATCGCCGCGCTGCTGTACGTCGGGCTGTTCGCGTCGCTCTTCGCCTTCATCCTGTGGTCGTACGGCGTCGGCGAGATCGGACCCGGCAAGGCCGGACAATTCATCCACCTGATGCCGGTGTTCGGCGCGGTGCTGGCGACGCTGTTTCTGGGCGAGCGCATCGGCATGGCGCAGATTGCGGGCGCGCTCTGCGTGCTGGCCGGCATCGTGCTGGTGAACCGCGACTAGGCGCGGTTGGAGAACCGGTCGTAGGCGTCGATCTTGCGGCAATTGATGTCGATGACGCGCCCGTAGATCTCGTCGTGCAGGTAGCGGAACTCGTCCTCGCGGGCGTGGTCGGGCACGTCGATAAACCAGGCGCGCTGGGCGCCGGCGCCATCGCCATTCCAACGGTAGCCGCGCGCCTTCAGGGCGTCCTTGAGGTCGTAGGGCGCGCCTGACGCCCAGATACGCCAGCTCGGCGCGCGGGCGCGCTCCAGCAATTGCGCCATGCCGCGCCGGCCGCTCCGGGGCAGGGCGCGCGCCAGCAGTTCGATCCCGGCGTGGCAATCGTGCAGGGCGCGGTGGCGGTCGTAGAAAAAGCCCGCGCCGGCCGCGAGCCACGCGAGCTTCAGGCCCTCGAAACCCTCCGCCTGCCAGTCGACCTGCGACATCGAACAGGCCCACGGCAGATGCGTGAAGGTCTCGCAAAACATTTCCATGAAGCGGCGGTCGAAGGCGGCGTTGTGGGCGATGACCAGATCGACGCCGTCGACGAACCGGGCGACCTCGTCCACGTCGATGCGCTGGCCGGCCACCATCGTGTCGTCGATGCCGGTGATCGCCGTGATCTCGGCCGGAATGGGATGGGAGGGCTCGCGCAGTCCCTGGAAGGGCGCGCCGACCTCGACGATCCGGCCGTCCGGCGCATAGGTGAAGGGCGCCATGGCGAGCTCGATGACCTCGTGCCGCGCGGCGTCGAGGCCGGTGGTCTCGACGTCGAGAAAGATCGCGCGGCGCAGACCGCTCGTGTCGTCCGGCTCATAGCGGGTCGGCGGCTGCAGCTTGCGCAGCACGCGATACTGGCCGGTCGCCTGCAGGGCTTCGGCCATGGCGGCATAGTCGAGAAGGTGCGCCGGTGACGACATGCTTCAGAAGTAGCCGGAAAGATGCGGCTTCACCACGAATTGTAGATGGCTTTCAACAGCTTCGATGTCAGCTGATCTGACGTTGCGTCAGGTACGGCGGATCGCCTTGCGGCGCGGGTGAGCGCCCGCCGGGGGAATTGACGCGGGTGACACGGTCGAGCCCAGCGCTGCGGCGCTCAGCACCACGGGATCGAGTTCGCCCTCGATGGCGAGGCGGATGATCGACTTTGCGAGCTGCTGGCGATGCTCCTGCATTACGCGGCGGGGCAGCGGGCGGCGGGTCACGAGAGCGCCTTCCGCAAGTTCGAGGGCGCGCCGCATGACGTGAATTTCCGCGGGGCCGAAACAGGGCTTTTCGGCATCGACACCCGGAAACATGGCTAGCTCTCCCGCAAGATAATGATCTCGTTCGTAGAATTGCTCAGTCCAAGGATAAATTGCAAGATCTTTTGTGACGCTTCCGCCGGAAAATCCAGATTTTGGGCGATCTGAGCTCCGGCTGCGTCACTCCCGGATGCTTTTTGGCAGACCAGCGGCTATGCTGCCTGGCAATCAACAGGGAGGTGACGGCAGTTTGGCCCGAGGGCCTTCAGCTGACGGCGCGCGCCCGATCGCAGCAGGGATGGCCATTGAAGCGCAATTCACCCGTTTTGCCGGAATCAAGCCTTCGCGATTTCGTCGCCCGGCTGTTCGTCGCCCGCGGCATGAGCCGGTCGGCTGGCGAGGCGGTCGCGCGAGTCCTGGTCTGGGCAGATCTGCGCGGCGGCGACACCCATGGGGTAAGCCGCATCGCGCATTATTTCGGCATGATCGACAAGGGCGCGCTGAAACCTGCGGCCGAACCCAGCCTGCGCGTCGACTTCGGCGCGCTGGCGGCGTTTGACGCGCAGGGCGCTGCCGGCCCGGTCGCCATGCTGACGGCGCTCGACGCCGCCGAGACCCGCGCCCGGGCGCATGGAATCGGGCTGGCGCTCGTGGGCGGCGCGACGCATGCCGGCGCCATGGGGTGCTACGCGGAGGCCGCGGCGCGCGAGGGTTTCGCCGCCCTCGTGATCGCCGCAGGGCCGCCGCTGATGGCCTACCACGGCGCGCGGATCCCCAGCGTCTCGACGGCTCCCATGGCGATCGCGGTTCCGGGCGGGCCCGACGGCGTGATCCTGCTCGACATGGCCTCGAGCCGGATCTCCAACGGGGCGCTGAAAAACGCGAAGCGCGACGGCAAGCCGCTGCCCGAAGGGGCGGCGCTCGATGCGCAGGGCGAGGCGACCACCGACGCCGCTAAGGCGGACGTCCTCCTGCCGGTCGGCGGCCCCAAGGGCGCGGGATTCGCGCTGATGGTCGAGTGTCTCACCAGCCTGCTCGCCGGCGCCCCGATCCTGTCGCGCATGCTGGGCGAGGGCAAGAAGGGCCACGGCCAGAACGCCACGATCATCCTGATCGACATCGCGCGTCTGCGCGGGCCGCAAGACTTCACCGCCGACGTGGATGCGCTGGCGGAGATCGTCGGGAGACTGCCGCTTGCGGCGGGCGCCGAGGCGATCCGCCTGCCCGGTGAACGCGGCGCGAGACTGGCGCGCGAGCGCGCCCGCGACGGCGTCCCCGTCTCGCCAAAGATCTGGGCCGAGCTTGTCGAACTGGCCGCAGCCCACAATGTCGCCGTCCCCGAGACGGCTTAAAAAACGAAAGAGGGAACGTCATGTCGAAACTGCCCGTGCTGGCCGCCGCCAGTCTCGTCGTCGCAAGCCTGATGGCGACGGCGACAGCGCGCGCCGACGCCCTGTCGGATTTCTACCGGGGCAAGAACATCACCTTCCTGGTCGGATCAGATCCCGGCGGCAGCTTCGGTCCCTACGCGCAGGTGCTGGCCGAGCACATGCCAAAATACATTCCGGAGCGCCCCAAGATCATCATCAAGTACACGGGCGGTGAGTCCGGCGGGCTCGGCCTCGCCAATTCGGTGCGCGGCAACATGCCGGCCGACGGCCTCACGATGGCGATGACGCAGCAGACCATCGTGCTCAACCAGCTGCTGCAGCCGCAATACGCCAAATACGACGCGCGCGAATGGCTCTGGCTCGGCAACATGGCGCCGGTGCGCAACATGCTGTCGATCTGGCACACGGCGAAAGCCAAATCGATCGAGGAAGCCAGGACCAACGAGGTGATCATCGGCGCCACTGGCCCGTCGTCGCCGACCTACATCGTGCCCGCCTTGATGAACAAGTTTCTCGGCACGAAATTCAAGATCGTGACTGGCTACAAGGGCGCGGCCGATCTCAATCTCGCCATGCAGCGCGGCGAGATCGAAGGCCGCGGCGCGTCGTGGGTGAGCGTGCAGCTCGCCATGCCGGACGCGATCGCCGACGGACGCATCAAGCCGGTCGTCTTCGCGTCGATCACGCGCGAGCCAAGCGCACCCGACGTGCCCACGCTCGCCGAACTCATCAAGGATCCGGTCCAGCGGCAGGTTGCGGAATTCCTTTCGGCCGAATCCGATTTCGGCCGCAGCGTCTTCCTGCCGCCCAACGTCCCGGCCGATCGTGTCGAGATGCTGCGCGCGGCTTTCGAAAAGACCATGAAGGATGAGGTCTTTCTCGCAGACGCCGCGCGGTTGCGGCTGGTGATCGAGCCGATGTCGCACCAGGAACTGGCGCGCATCACCGCGAAGGTCGTCAGCTCGCCGAAGGAAGTGGTGGAGCTGGCGAAGTTCTGAGCGCGCCGGTCCCGGGGATGCGCGCAGGATCGCGCGCATCCGCCCGGGCGCGCCGGAACGTCCAGACGAATAGCGCCGACAGGACGAGAGTCCCAAGCGGCAGATGGAGCGCTCCGCCGACCAGTCGCGCGAGAATGGGCGTGACGAAGACGAGCGCTATCACGCTGATTTCCCAGCGCACGAATCCGCGTGCGACGCCGTGCGCCGCAAGCAACACGAGGGCGGGCGCCAGCAACACCATGTCGTAGTCGATGCAGTAGGGCGTCGAGAGCAGCACGCCCGGGAACACCAGGGCTTGCTTCAGTCGCAGATCCGCCTGCGACCGACAGACCCGCCAGACGCAGGCGACGACGCCGAGCGTCACGGCGACCTGCGCCATCATCGCGAGGTCATAGCTTCCGCCGAGC
>JAQGKM010000449.1 GCA_028290125.1 Hyphomicrobiales bacterium
TCGGCTTCACGGCGACGACGCCGTCCGGGATTTCGACGCTGAGCGATGTGGTCGGCGACCCGCTGCAGCCGTGGCCGACGCGCAGCACGCCCTTGTAGGGCTGGCCTGCGGTGGCTTCCGACTTTTCCAGGGTGACATGCGCCTGCGCGGGCAGGGCGAGACAGGCGGCGGCGAGCGCCGCATAGAGGATGCGTGACATGGGATGAGATCCTTTACGGCAGACCGATCGAGAAAGCAGACGTTTCGATCAGGCTTGCGGTGGCGCGCGGGCGCCTGGACCTCGATGGCGGAGGAAGGTGACGGTGGGTTCGTTGGTCGCCAGTCTGATCTGCGCAAGCAGGGCGACGCGCGGTGGCAGACCCGCCGCACGGGCGAGCGTGAACACCGGAAGCGTCGCGGCGCTGCAATGTGCGACGCACATCCATTGGTGATGCTGGCCGGCCGGCGCATCGGACGAAGAGGGCGTGGCGCCTGCGGCGAGTTCGGCGCAGAGGACATTGGCGGGATTGAACGCGGCGGCAGGCGCGGCGCCCGTGAGGAAGGCCTGCAGGACAAGCGCATAGATCGCCAGGGCCGGTAGCCCCAGCCGCAGTCCACGTGCCAATTGCCTTGCCCAAGCGCGCATGCCGATGTCAAAACATCGAAGCGCGCCGGGGTCAAGACGGCCTAAGGTCCGAACGCGGGAGCAGAATGCGATGACAGGGCGACTGGCGTTCACCGCCGCCTGGGACGAGGCCCGCACGCGGGTGTTCGGCAGCGGCTTCGATCGGTCGTTCCGGATGGTGCTGGCGGTCGCCTACGTGGCCGGCGCCCTGTTTCTCGCCCACCGCGCCGGAGGACTGGCGCCTGCCTCCATCCTCACGGGGCTGGTGGCGATGGCGTTGTTCCTCATGATGCCGCTCGTGACGATTTTCGTTTACCTGTTCGGCCTGTCGTTTCTCGCAGCCCGCGCCGGCGTCGATGAGGATGCCGACCCGCCGATGCGCGCCGTATTCGCAGCCTTCGGTCTGGCGATCGTCGCCGGCGTGCTCTATGGCGCCGGCGCATTCGCATTGCCGATGGTCGGCGCGCAGCTGCGGATGATCTTCTCGTAGATCACCCGCGAGACGTCCGCGCGCCGCCTTCGCCTCAGAACCGCATCATCACGCCGGCCGTGCCGCGCACCGCGTTGGTGCGGGCCCCGACATCGGCGCGGGCATTGGCGTAGAAGGTCGCCGCCGAGCCGTCCGGGGACGCCTCGATGTTGATCTCCGTGCGCGCCAGATTGCGGTCGCCCCTGGCGCCCGCGACCGTGAAAGTCGCGCCCGGCAGCGAGGTGAAGAAGGGCGAGATGCTCGACGTATCGGCGAAGTTGTGCACCCAGCCGAGTGTCGCCGAGGGCGTCACCCGCAGCCCGTCCAGCGCCAGCTCGGCGTCGAACTTCATGCCGAGTGTCGTGGGCAGGGCGCGCGTCGTCGTCTTGCCGTAGCCGAGCCCGATGGTCGCCGCGCCGGTTTCCGAATAGGCGTCCTGCATCAGCCATGACGGCTCGAAGGCGAAGAACGGCGTCACGTTGACGGGGCTGGCGGTGACGACCTTCTGGCCGATCTCGAGACGGGTCGAGAACAGGTTCGCGTCGAACTTCCCCTTCGCGGTTTCGGGCGATGAGAACGCCGTGACGGTGCGCGAGGTCTCTGTCGTCAGACGGCCATAGACGAGGGCCGCCTTGGCGTAGCGTTCGCCGTCGGTGGCCACGGCGTAGAGCGCGCCCTGGCCCCACGTCGCGTCGGCCTTGGTGGCAAGTGAAGCGATCTTGGACGACGACTGTCCGCCCGAGAGCGCGAAGCCGGCACGCAGGTTTGGCGTCAGCGCGGTGTCGGCGCCCGCCGCCAGGCCCCAATTGGTCGAGCGTTCGGACGGGTTGCCTGCATCGGCCTTCAGGTTAGCGACGCCGCCGAGCACCTGCGCCCAGACGCGGCCGTCAAGGATCGGCGCGGCCGGCTTGGCGACGACCTTGTCGAAGGCCTTGGTGATCTTCTTGTCGTCGGCATAGGACAGGACCGACGTGCCGCCGCCGGCGGAGCCGGTGAACTTGCCCATCTCCGAACTCATCGCATTATTGAACAGGCCCGCCGCCGCGAAGGATTGCGTGCGCGTGACTGCGACGCCCGTGCCCGAAAGTTGCGACATGGCGACCGGCGCCTGCGCGACGGTGAGCGTGCTCACCCTCGCGATGAGCGGGTTCGTCGCCTGCGTCTGGAACTGGTCGAAGACGTCGGAGACGGCCTT
This sequence comes from Hyphomicrobiales bacterium, assembly GCA_028290125.1. Taxonomy (GTDB): domain Bacteria; phylum Pseudomonadota; class Alphaproteobacteria; order Rhizobiales; family Beijerinckiaceae; genus Terripilifer. Next base: position 2,269 of record JAQGKM010000449.1, read on the forward strand.
CTGGTTCGTCGTCGTGGAGTAGGCGCCGAAGGACGTCCAGTTGAACAGTCGCAGGGAGACGTCGGTCGGCGTGTAGGTAAGCGTAGATTTCAGGAAGGCGTAGTCGAGCACGGGCGCGGCGAACGTTCCCGTCACACTGCCGGCCGTGAGGATCGTGAAGGTCTGGCCCGACGCCCAGGCCGCATTGACCTGGGGCGTCGCGGCGATCTTCAGCGTGGCGCCGTTGAGGGCCGCGGCGCCGGTGACGGCGATCTTGTCTGAGCCGGACGTGGCATTTGCGCGGAGCTCGACGATGGAGCCGGAGGCCAGTGTCAGGCTGCTCGCCTTCAGAGTGCCCATCACGGGCGCTCCGTTGACGAGAGCGAGGCTACGATCGCCGGGGCGAATGATCGACCCCGACGCGGCGTTCACCGCGCCGAACGAACCCGTGCCGGTGAGCACGCCGCCCGACAGATTGTTGAGTGCGAAGCCGGTGTTGGAGTCGGCGCCCAGCATCGTGAGCGTGCCGGAGTTGTTGAAGGTGAACGTTCCCGTACCATTTTTCGTGGCGCTGATCGCCCCTTTGACCGTGCCTGCGTTGGTCACCGTGACAGCGCCGTTCCAGCTTGTGGCCGAGATGGAGCCAGTCGTTCCAGTGACCGTTGACCCAGTGCCGATGGAGATGGTCGTCGTTCCGTCATAGGCTGTCGTGGCGATGCCGAC
>JAQGKM010000357.1 GCA_028290125.1 Hyphomicrobiales bacterium
CGGAACCCGGCGGGCGATGTTCAACCTGTTACCCATGTCTCCGAACACCCGTTACCTATGTCCCCGGTCTGAACAACTGGCGGGAGAGGGTGGCAGGCGAAGCCTGACGGGTGAGGGCCTTTCAACGAACGCCCTATTCGCGGAATGAAGCGCCCTCATCCGACCCGCTTCGCGGGCCACCTTCTCCCGCCGTGCGGGAGAAGGGAAAAGCGTCCACCGCCTACCCCGCGCCGTAAATCTCGTCCGCACGCCGCTCGAAGGCTTCCGCAAACTTCCGGAAGGCGCTGTCGAACATGGCGCCCATCAGCAGGCCCAGCGTACGGCTGCGGAATTCGTAATTGATCGAGAAGCCGACGTCGGAGCCGCTGTCTGTGTCCTCGAACGTCCAGCGATTTTCGAGATGGCTGAACGGTCCGTCGATATATTCGACGAAGATGCGCCGACGCGGACGATCGAGCGTCACGCGGCTCGTAAAGGTCTCGCGGATCGCCTTGTAGCCGACCTCCATCTCCGCGACGATCGTCTCGATGCCCTCCCCGCTCGCCACGCGACGACGCACCCGCAGGCCCGTGCAGAGCGGCAGGAACTCGGGGTAGGATTCGACATCCGCCACGAGGTCGAACATCTGCGGCGCCTTGTGGCGCACGCGGCGCGTCGTACTGAAGGAAGGCATGTGAGACCCTGAACCGTTGACGCTCTTCTACCCACCCGGAGACGTGGAGAAAAGCCCCGCTCTCAACCGCCCTGGGGCGGACCCGCGGGATCCCGGCCGGACTCGCCGCCAATGTCGCCCAGCGTCGGCACCTTGGCGAGGAAGTCGTCCTGCTCGCGCTTGGTGCGCAGGATGAAGATCGTCCGGTTGCGACGCTCCTGCGCGATGATCGTGTTGATGCGCGGCCCGATCGACGTCGGGAACTGCCAGATGAACCGGAGCACGCGACCGTTGAGCCGCTGCGGGCAGCCGGGCGCCACCTCCAGCTTCGGATCGCCGCGGCCGTTGATCATTTCCTTGATCTTGCGCATCAGGCACACCGGCATCGGCGCATCGACATAGACGAGCCAGTCGGCCCGCGCGACCCGGATGTCGAGCGTCGACGGGAATGTGCCTTCCATCACCCAGTCCTCGCGCGAGGCGAGTTCGGTGACCTGCGCGCGCCAGTCTTCGGGCTTCGGTTTCTTCCAGCCCGGGCGCCAATAGAGACGCTCCAGCTCGATGCAGGGAAGCTTCAGGCGCTCGGCGATGATCCGCGCCAGCGCGCCCTTCTGAGCGCCGGGACTGCCGATGACAATCACGCGGCGTGGGGCTTCCAGTTCAGGCCGCCTCGCGTGATACATCGGCCGGTCTCCTACCTTGGGGACTTCGCCTCGCGAGCCGCCTTGAGCCGCGCGAAATCCTCTCCCGCATGATGGGAAGAACGCGTGAGAGGCGAAGCGGATGCAAGCAGAAATCCCTTCGCGTGCGCGACCGTCTCGTAGGACGCGAACTCGGCGGGGGTGATGAAGCTGATGACCTCGTGATGCTTGCGCGTCGGCTGCAGGTACTGGCCGATGGTGATGAAATCGACATCCGCGGAGCGCAGGTCGTCCATCAATTGCAGCACCTCGTTCCGCTCCTCGCCGAGCCCGACCATGATGCCGGACTTGGTGAACATGGTGGGGTCGAGTTCCTTGACCTTTTGCAGCAGGCGGATCGAGTGGAAGTAGCGGGCGCCGGGACGGACCTTGAGGTACTTCGACGGCACCGTTTCGAGATTGTGGTTGAACACGTCGGGCCGAGCCGCGACGACGACTTCGAGCGCGCCCTCCTTGCGCAGGAAGTCGGGCGTAAGAATTTCTATGGTGGTCTTCGGCGAAGCGACGCGAATGGCGCGGATGACCTGCGCGAAATGCTCGGCGCCGCCGTCAGCCAGATCGTCGCGATCGACCGACGTGATCACGACATGCGTCAGCCCGAGCTTGGCGACCGCCTGGCCGATATGCTCCGGCTCCTTGGGGTCGAGCGGCGCCGGCATGCCGGTCTTCACGTTGCAGAAGGCGCAGGCGCGCGTGCACGTGTCGCCCATGATCATGAACGTCGCGTGCTTCTTCTCCCAGCACTCGCCGATGTTCGGGCAGCCGGCCTCTTCGCAGACCGTGACGAGGCCGTTTTCCTTGACGATCTTGTGGGTCTCGGCCCATTTGGGCGACCCCGGCGCCTTCACGCGGATCCAGTCGGGCTTGCGCGCGATCGGGTTGTCCGGGCGATGCGCCTTCTCGGGATGGCGCAGGGCCGTGCTCTCGCTCTTCTTGCGAGGATCGTCTTTCAGAAGGTCCAGAACCACAGCCATGGCGGTCTCACGCTGATTGAGCTGTTGGTCTACGATTATTCGCCCCTCGCGCCAAGCCCCGGGCCATGCTCCAGGCGCACAGCCATTACCCGGCATGCGCAGGGCCGGTGCGGCCGATCGCAACCACGCTGTCGTCCGCCGAGCCTTCGATGATGCAGGACACGCCGTCGGGATCGAAGCGGAGCGCGACTGTTCCGCCGAGCGCCCGCGCCGCGATCGCCTCGATGACGAAGCGGCCAAATCCCCGCGTTTGCGGCTCCTTCACGTAGGGTCCGCCGCGCTCGATCCAGCTCAGCCGCATGCGGTCGCCGCCACTTGCGTCCTTGTAGACCGACCACGCGATCTGCACCTGCCCGCCCGCAGTCGACAGCGCACCGTATTTCACTGCGTTGGTCGACAGTTCATGCAGCGCCATGCCCAGGTTCTGCGCCGCGACGGGCGTCAGCACGATGTCGGGACCATCGACGATCAGACGCTCGGCAAGGCCATTGTTGTTGTTGAGATGCCCGATCTGTGAGGTCACGAGTTCGTGCATGTTGATGCCGCGCCAGTCCTCGCGGGCGAGCAAGTCGTGTGATTGCGCCAGACCGCTGAGCCGCTCGACGAAGGAATCCACAAACACCGTGCTGGGCATGCCGGGGCTCACCGACCGGCGCGCCATGACCTGGATGACCGTCAGCAGGTTCTTTGACCGATGCGCAAGTTCGCTGAGCAGCGTGCGTATGTGCTGCTCGGTCGCCTTCCGGTCCGACACGTCGCTGACGGCGCCGAGCAGCGCCACGACAGCGCCGTCGCGCATGCGCCATGGCTCGACGTGAATGTTGCACCAGTGCGCCTTGCCCTCCTTGCGGTATGGCAGGTCGGCGCTGGCCGGCTCGCCGGATGCGAAGACACGCTGTTTCAGCGCCGACATGGGCGCGACCAGTTCCCGCGGCAGAACCTGATCGTCCATCAGGCCGACGGACTTCTCCGGATCGCACCCGAAGTAGTCGCCGCCGATCCAGATGTAGCGCAGGTCGCGATCCTGCGTGAACACGGACACGCCCGCCGTGCGGAGCGCCAGGAACAGCAGGTCGAGAGTGCGCTGGAGCGCCACATTGGTCTCGGCCAGTTCGCCCTCGACCTCCTTGCGCTCGGTGATGTCCTCGATGATGACCCCGATGCCGGAGATCTCCCCGCCGGGGCCGCGCAGCGGGTAGATTTGCTCAAGCCAGTCGCGATCTTCACCGCGCCGACCGGTATTCTCGGACTTGAACTCGATGTTCGTGACAGGTTCTCCGCTGTCGAGAACCTTCCGGAAAACCTCCTCGGCCTGCCCACGAAGATCCGGAACGACATCGAAGACAAAGCGACCGATGTGATCGGCCGCAGCGATGCCGTTGAACCCCGCAAACGCGTCGTTGACGCGCATGAAATTCATGTCCCGGTCGATCATCGCCAGGCCGAGCGGCGCGGAGGAATACAAGGCCTCCAGCTCGGCCAACCGGACACGCATTTCTTCCTGGCTCCGCCGCAAGGCGCCCTCGAGACGACGCTGCTCGGTCAGGTCGAACATGGACTGGAGGATCACCTTGCGCCCGTCCGGCCAGATGACCGGATCCGTCGAGTTGATCTCCCAGACCCGCATCTCGTCCCACGCCGTGAAGATGGATACTTCCTTGCGCGACGCCCGCTTGTTCTGCCGCAGCCAGCCGTCGAGGACCTCCTGCCGTTCGTCGTCAGGCACGCGCCGCAACTTGTGCAGGCAGGCGCGCATGTCTGGAAGATCTTCGACCGTGAACCCCGTCACCTGCGTGAACATGTCGTTCACCAGGACGGTCTCGCCCGTCAAGGCCGTAACCATGTAGGGGGAAAGCGCGGACTTGAGCGCCGCCAGTTGCGACGCCATCGCGGCGACCAGACGGGCGTAGTCTTCACGCACGGACGCGTCGCCCGGCGATGTCGCCAGCTGGACCGGTTCCGTCCCTCCATGCTGATCAGGCATCGGAAGCCCCTTGGGCCGAACCACGCCAACCTTTGGCGTAACAATCGGTTATGGCTTGGCAATAAAACAAAAAGACATGTCTTGTCAAAATTATAGTGTAGCGGCAAAAGTCCACTGCATCATTGGAGAGGGCACTGTACTACCCTCTCCTTAATAAAGTGGGTTAGCTGTGCACGACGCGCCCGTATGCGTCCATGACGCTTTCATGCATCATTTCGGACAACGTCGGATGCGGGAAGACCGTGTGGATCAGCTCCTCTTCGGTGGTTTCGAGGTTCATCGCCACGACGTAACCCTGAATGAGCTCAGTCACTTCCGCGCCGATCATATGGGCGCCGAGCAGCTTGCCGCTCTTGGCGTCGAAGATCGTTTTCACCAGTCCCTCGGGCTCGCCGAGCGCAATCGCCTTGCCGTTGCCCACGAAGGAGAAACGCCCGACCTTGACGGCGACGCCCTGCTCCTTCGCCTTGGCCTCGGTGAGGCCGACGCTCGCCACCTGCGGGTGACAATAGGTGCAGCCCGGTATCATCGCCTTGTCCATCGGGTGCGGATGCAGGCCCTTGATGCCCTCGACGCAGATCACGCCTTCATGCTCGGCCTTGTGGGCAAGCATCGGCGGCCCGGCGACGTCGCCGATGGCGTAAATGCCCGGGACGTTGGTCTTGCCCAGCCCGTCTGTGACGATGCAGCCGCGCTCCATCTTCACGCCGAGCTTCTCAAGCCCGATGTTTTCGACATTGCCTACGACGCCGACCGCCGAAATCAGGCGGTCCGCCTCGAGCTGGCTCTTGGCGCCCTTGTCGTCCTCGAGCGAGCACACGACGCTGTCGGCCTTCTTCTCGACCTTCACGACCTTGGTGGAGGACATGATCTTGATGCCCTGCTTCTCGAAACGCTTACGCGCCAGAGCCGCGATCTCGGCGTCCTCGACCGGCAGGATCTGCGGCATGACCTCGACGACCGTGACCTCGCAGCCCATCGTGCGGTAGAAGCTCGCGAACTCGATGCCGATGGCGCCCGAGCCCATGACGATGAGCGACTTCGGAAACTGCGGCGGCACCATCGCCTCGAAATAGGTCCAGATCAGCTTGCCGTCCGGCTCAATGCCCGGCAGCACGCGCGGACGCGCGCCGGTGGCGACGATGATGTTCTTGGCCTGGTAGACGCCCTCCCCCAGCGTGCCCTTCGGCACCGGGTTCTGCGGCTGCACGATGGCCTTGGTGGTCGGCTTGACGCTCACCTGGCCGGGCTTGTCGATGGTCGCCTCGCCCCAGATGACGTCGACCTTGTTCTTCTTCAGCAGGAAGGCGACGCCGCCGTTCAGCTGCTGCGACACGCCGCGCGAACGCTTCACGACCGCAGCCGGATCAAACGTCACCTTGCCTTCGATCTTCAGGCCGTAATCCTGCGCATGCTGCGCATAGTGATAGATCTCGGCGGACCGCAGCAGGGCCTTGGTCGGGATGCAGCCCCAGTTGAGGCAGATGCCACCCAGATGCTCGCGCTCGACGATCGCCGTCTTCAGCCCAAGCTGCGCGGAACGGATCGCGGTGACATAGCCGCCGGGGCCGGAACCGATGATGAGGACGTCATAGGTGGTCATGGATCAAAACTCCGGGCGCCGCGCCGTCCCCCTCCCCCTTGTGGGGAGGAGTTAGGGGTGGGGGTCTACGCGTGATTATCGTTGAAGGGAGACAGGGCCGCATGGATCGTATCGAGCACGCTGCTCATCGACGTCATGACATCCCGGTTTGAAAATCGAAGAATGCGGAAGCCTTCCGCCTGAAGATAAGCGCTTCGTTGCGCGTCGCGCTCCAGACCGACGTCAGATCCGTGCTGCTCGCCATCAACTTCGACGATCAAACGCGAACCGAGGCAGCAGAAATCCGCAATATATGGCCCAAGTGGAACCTGCCTGCGGAAGTGCGAGGCGCTGACGACGACGTGTTCACGCAAGCCCCGCCAAAGGCGCCGTTCAGCCTCCGTAGGTTCGCGCCGCATCCGTTTGGCGTGACCGAGCGTGGTCTTGCTGGAAGCCTCGTATTTCGGACGCCCGGTTGTGGCCGACACACGATCGAGCGGGTCGCGACCCCCACCCCTAGCCCCTCCCCGCAAGGGGGAGGGGGACCGCGTTACATCTGTCGTGAACAAACATGGCGAAGACAAACGCAACCGAAACTCCCTCCCCCTTGCGGGGAGGGTTGGGGTGGGGGTCGACGCACGTTCGTCCGTCCCCATGAGTTCGGCGCGGATGATCCGCATGATCACACCAGCATGCCCATCGGGCTTTCGATCAGCACCTTGAACGCCGAGATCAGTTCGGCTCCCAGGGCGCCATCCACTGCGCGGTGGTCGGGCGAGAGCGTCACGCTCATGACCGTGGCGACGGAGGGCTCGCCCTTCTTCACGACCACGCGCTGCTCGCCGGCGCCGACCGCGAGGATCGTCGCGTGCGGCGGGTTGATGACCGCCTGGAAGTTCTTG
>JAQGKM010000386.1 GCA_028290125.1 Hyphomicrobiales bacterium
TGTTGCGCAAAGGCGCCATGTTGCCGATCCACTGCCACTTGGTGACATCGTACTTGCCGGCGACTTCCGCTTCCGTGATCTGGCTGGTGACATTGGTCTGCTGCACGATGCCGATCGTGAGGCCGTCGCGCGGCGCGGCATGCTCCATCTGGATCGCGGTCGCGACGCCGCCCCCGACGCCGCCCGCGATCTTGACCACCATGGTGGGCGCGCCGGGAATGTGCTTGCCGATGTGGTTGGCAAGCGCGCGCGCGTAGACATCATACGAGCCGCCGGCGCCCGCGCCGACGAGAACCGCAATCGTCTTGCCGGCATAGAAGTCCGCCGCAGCAGCAGGCGCGGCGACCAGAAGAGACGCGCTCAGCACGCCAGCGATCCGGATCATGATTCCCCCCGAGTTTGTTCTTTTGATTCGGGCTCGTTAGCCCGACAGGCCGATGGCCAGCACCATCTTTTCCCAATTGGTGATTTCGCCGTGGAAGAACTTCTCCGAATCCGCGCGGTTTCTCTGCACCGGCAGCACGCCGAGCACATTCAGCTGGCGCAGCGTTTCCGGATCCTTCAGGGCTTCGTTCACGCCGGCGTTGATGATGGCGAGCACCGGCTCGGGCGTGCCCTTGGGGGCGAAGAGGCCCGTCCACGACGACGCCGTGAAACCCGTGAGCCCGTTCTCCGTATAGGTCGGCACATTCGGCAACACCGTGCTGCGCGTCTGGCTGCCGACTGCAAGGCCGATGAGTTCGCCGCTCTGGATCGACGGGATGGCGGTCGCGGTGCTCGCCATGACGGTGATGTCGCCCGTCATCAGCGCCAGCATCGCCGGATTGCCGCCCGCGAAGGGAATGTGCTTCACGTCCGCCTTGGCGAGAATGCGCAGCGCATATTCCGCCGAGATATGCGAGCCGCTGCCGATGCCGGAGCTGCCGAGGTAGATCGGTCCGCTGCGCGCCTTGCTGACGAGATCCGCAAACGTCTTGATGCCGCTCTTCGGATTGGTGGCGAGCAGCTCAGGCGCCTCGACCGGGATCGCGACCGCCGTCAGGCCATCGGTGCGAAAGCCCTTGTCGCGATAGAGCGTGTCGTTGATCGCCAGCGATGTCGTCGTCGCCAGCAGCGTATAGCCGTCCGGCGTCGCGATCGACACCGAACGCGCGGCGATGTTGCCGCCGGCGCCCGCCATGTTCTGCACGACGACGGTCTGCTTCCACTGCTCCGACATGCGGCGCGAGAGGACACGCGCGACATTGTCGGCGAAGCCGCCACTCGCATAGCCGACAATGAAACTCACGCGGCGCGACGGCCAGTGCTCCTCGGCCTGCGCCCACGCGGCGGGCGCGTGAGCGAGGACTGCGAGACTGACGACGGCGGCGAACAGACGGTGCATGCCCTGCATGATTTTCGCTCCCTGGTACGGGCCGTGTTCGGCCTCGTGATTGTTGGCTCAGCGGGCTGTCAGCCCGCGTAGCCCGGTATGATCTCCGCATTGATGAAGTAGCGACCGCCCGCTGCGACGACGCGATCCGCCGCACGCAACGCCTCTTCGAGGTCGGCGACCGAGCGCACGGGCGCATGGGTTTCGAACCCCTGCGCCGCAGCGATCTGGCAGAGGTCGACGGCCGGATTGTCGAGCTTCTGCCCGATGCCTTTGTTCTCGACCGGGCGGCTGCGCTGGATCGCGACGCGCTCCTGATGCACTTCGTCGTTGTAGTAGGACCGGTTGTTGGCGATGACGAGGATCATCGGCAGATCCTGGTTGGACGCCGTCCACAGCGCGTTCATGCCCATCAGGAAGTCGCCGTCGCCGATGACGCCCACGACCGTGCGGCCGCTGCCCTTCAGCGCCAGCGCGGCGCCGACCGTATGCGCAGGTCCGGTGCCGACCGCGCCGCCGCCGTCCTTGCCCAGGAAATCAAGCGGATGCGTGAAGCGGCACGCCTGCTGCGGCCAGCCGATCGGCAGGCGCGCATAGGTCACGTGGCGCCCCTCGCTCCAGCGGCTCATGCCGAAGGCGAGACGCGAGAGATCGAAAGCGCCGTCTGCCGCAGGCGTCTTGACGCTTTCCATCCAGTGGGCGCCCGGCGCGGCGCGCGTCACCGGATCGGGAAACGCGTCGAGCAGGTCGGCGACGAGCGTGTCCGGATGGGCAAGCAGCGAGACATCGACGGCGGGGAGCGCCTGATGGTCCATGCTCCAGCCATTGGTGAGCAGGCTGTCGAGCGAACAGTGAATGATCTTCGCTTTCGACGGCGCCTGCGTCTGCGCATCGCCCGTGCGTCCACGCAGGAAGCCCGCGAGATCGAGCCAGTCGAGCGACAGAATGAGATCGCTCTGCTCGAGCAGCGCGGCCTCGTCTTTCGTCGGCTTGTCGCCGGCGGCCGGCAGCACATGCAACGGATGCGCGGTCGGGAACGCCGGCGCGTTGTTGGTGGAGGACAGCACGGTAGCGCCGTAACGCTCGGCCAGCGCGATGCGGCGGCTCCAGTCGTCCATGCCGCGCGAGACGCGGCCCGCGAGGATGAGCGGCTTCTTTGCGGCGCGCAGCGCGCTGTCGACGTCGCGCAAGGCGCTCATGTCGACGCCGATACGGCGCGGCGGCGCAAAGCGCTCGATCTGCGGGGCAGGAATGGCGCGATCTAGCTTGCCCTCCTGCATATGCGCATCGAGGCAGACATAGACCGGCCCGTGCGGCGCGGCGCGGGTGTTCTGGT
>JAQGKM010000402.1 GCA_028290125.1 Hyphomicrobiales bacterium
GAAACATCTTTTGTTTCAGTCGCTTCGCCTTTGCGTAAAGTCACTCTCATGTGTCGCCGCCGTGCTTCCCGAACTGTGAAATATCACAGTACAAGGCAGGCGCCGGGTGTCAACGGCAGCTGTTGAGCAGGTTGCGGAAAGATTCCTCAGCCGAGCGCCACGCGAATAGGCACATGGTCGGACGGCTTCTCGCGAGCGCGCATGTCCTTGTCGATCGTCACGCCCTTCAGCATGTCGGCCGCCTGCGGCGACAACAGCAGGTGATCGATGCGGATGCCGAGGTTCTTCTGCCAGGCGCCCGCCTGGTAGTCCCAGAACGTGTAGAGGTTCGGCTCGTCGGTGACGGCGCGCAGCGCATCCGTGAAGCCGAGATTGAGCAGCGTGCGGAAGCGCTCCCGCGTCTGCGGCAGGAACAGCGCATCGTTCGCCCAGGCGGCGGGATCGTAGCAATCGCGCGGGCCAGGGATGACGTTGTAGTCGCCCGCAAGCACGAGCGGCTCCTCGAACTTCAGCAGCTCGCGGGCATGCGCGATAAGGCGATCCATGAACGCGAGCTTGTAGGGATATTTCTCGGTGCCGACCGGATTGCCGTTCGGCAGATAGATCGACGCGACGCGCACCACGCCATTCTCATGCGGCACGCAGGCCTCGATGTAGCGCGCATGCGCATCGTTCTCGTCGCCGGGAAGTCCCGTGCGGATCTCTGCCGGGCGCTTGGAGAGAATGGCGACGCCATTGAAGGTCTTCTGGCCGTGCACCGCGCAATTGTAGCCGAGCGATTCAATTTCGAGACGCGGAAACGCCTCGTCCATGCATTTCAGCTCTTGCAGGCAGAGCACGTCCGGTTCGACATCCTTCAGATAGGCAAGCAGGTGCTCGAGGCGCTGGCGTACCGAATTGACGTTCCATGTCGAAATGATCACGGGGCTCTTCCTGCAGTTGCGTGGCGCGGGCAGCCGCGCGAGAAAATCGGTCAGCCCCAGCGACGATGGCCCCACATCCATTGCCCCGGACGGGCGCGGACATAGCCTTCGATCTTGCGCTGGAGATTGGCGGTGGTGGCGAGGATATCTGCGTCCCGGTCACCTGTGCGTACAACCTCGACTTCATCGATGCGCACGCGAAAGCGCACGCCCTTGTCGCGGATCACTTCGCCGAGCACCAGCTTCTTGCCGAGCGTCACGGCGAGCATGGCGGGGAAGGGCGTCGACGGCGCCGGGCGGTCGAAGAAGGGAACGCGGACGCCGCGGTTTTCGCGCAGGTCCGCCATGATGGAGATCACCCCGCCGTTGCGGACATGGCGCAACGCCGCGCGCGCGGCGGCGTCTCCCTTGGGGAGCAGACCGCCGGGATAAAGCGGCTCGCGCAAACGGCGCGCTGCGGCGTCGACATAGGGGTTCTTCAGGCGCTGATAGATGCCGGCCGTGCGGTAGCCCATCTGGGCCAGCACGGCGACGCCCACCTCCCAATTGCCCTGGTGGGCCGCGCAGACGACGAAGCCATTCTCCAGATCCAGGACCGCATCGGCAGCCTCGCGGTTGACAAGCGTCACCCGGTCCGAAAAGGCGATCTCCTTCAGCCGATAGGATTCCGCAAAGATGCGCCCCATTGTGTCCCACATCTCGCGGGACATCTGCAGGCGTTCGGCCTCGGTCGAGTCCGGGTAGGCGAGCTTCATGTGCTCGAGCGCCCGCCTGTGCCGCTTCGACAACGGCGCGATGAGCCGCCACAGGGCGCCGACCATCGACGACGCCGTCTCGAGCGGGAGCGCGCGCACGATGAGGCCGAAGAAGAGGAAGAGCGCGTATTCGAGGCGATAGCGCAATATTCTGCCCGGATTGAAAGAGCCGCTCTGGGCGGGGTCGGGCCTGTTTTCGCCGCGCGACGCTTATTGTCAAGACCGGCCGCCAGCATTGAGCCGGCGGCCGGTCCTGATCTGAGACGATGGACGTCAGTTCGGCAGGAAGCTCAAAAGCTGGGCTTCGTCGAGGGCGATCTCGACGGCGTCACCCGGGGACAACTCCATGTCCTCCTGCGCGACGATCCGTTCGCGACCCTTGTCGGTCTGCCGGATGATGACGATTTCGGCGTTGGAGGCGCCGTTCACGTTCAGCTGCGAGCGCATCTTCGCGGAGTAGAGCAACAATTCCTGCGTCGACGCGAGCTTTGCCTTGCCCTCTTCGAGCTTGATGGTCGCGTCATGCATTTCCTTGAAGGCCTCGAGGCGACGCTTGTCGTTGAGGCCTGCGAGTTGCTTCCGGAATTCCTCACGCTCGCGTTCGACCTGGGCGATCGCCGCGCTCGTCTGAAGGATGCGCGTGGCCGAGAGCAGCATCGAGCGGCGAGAATCCGAGAAACGCGTGATGGACGTGTTGCCCTTTTCGTAGAGTTTCGCCACGCGCTCGAAGTCGTCGATGTCCTGCTTGCTGCTTTCTTCTTCGTTCTTCTGCTGCTCGGTGAGCAACTGGATGCGGCGGTCGCTCTGCGAGATAACCGATTTCAGATAGGTCTCTTCGCGCTGCTGTTCCGACCGGCGCGTGGCGAGTTGGTCGGCCTGCCGCTGAAA
>JAQGKM010000422.1 GCA_028290125.1 Hyphomicrobiales bacterium
TCCGCGCACACATAGAGGACCTTGGCCTTGCCTTCGTAAATGCGACGGCGGCGGTTCATGGGGATCAACCGTGGCTTGAGAAAATCCATGGGCGGGCCGAGGCTCCTGTTCTCAAGACTTCGGGCGGGAGGCTTCGGGCCGGATTGCCCGAATGAGACACGTAACGAAGTCAGACGATGCATGGCCGCAGTACCGAGGGCGTCCTAGACCGTTCCGGCCTTTGAGACAACCCACGCGCCGGAAACTATCCCCTTTGCTGAACATGTACAATGTTTCGGCTATTCCAAGGCGGCGGCGCGGTGACGCGCCTGTGAATAGCGCGAACAGAAATATGTGGTGCAGCGTCGGCCCAACCTTTGATTTGTCACAGGTCAATGCCCAAGTCTGGGTGCTGATCTCCTTGAAGGGGTCACGCCGAAGGGCGCAAGCGGAGGGATACATGTCGACATTCGATAAGCGTGGCGAAAGCTTCGAGAGCAGATTCGCACACGACGAGGAGCTGCGGTTCAAGGCTACGGCGCGGCGCAACAAGCTGCTTGGCCTGTGGGCCGCCGAAAAGCTCGGCAAGACCGGAGCGGACGCCGCCGCCTATGCCGGCGAGGTCGTCAGCGCCGACTTTGAAGAAGCCGGTGACGAGGACGTCTTCCGCAAGGTCCGCAAGGATTTCGATGCCGCCGGGGTGGCGCAGTCCGATCATCAGATCCGCCGCACGATGGACGAGCTTCTGGCGACCGCCGTCGAAGCGATCCGCACCGGAACCTGACCGCAAGACTTTGTTCAGCATGGGGGCCGAGGATGAGCGCCATGGACGCATCCCCGGACCCTCATCTCATCTTCCCGCAAGCCGCGCCCGACCTCGCGGCTGAAGCGCGCGTCTGGCTCCGGAGCTTGACCGAACAGCGACAGGCCTCGCCCCTCACCGGCGAGGCCTATTCGCGCGATCTCCGTCAGTTCATCGCCTTCCTGACCGAGCATCGGGGCGCGCGCCCCGACCTCGCGGCTTTCGCCGCGCTCAAACCTGCGGACCTGCGCGCCTTCATGGCCAAGCGCAGGGCGGCGGGCATCGAAAGCCGTTCGCTGATGCGCGCGCTCGCAGCGCTGCGGTCCTTCGCCCGGCATCTGGAACGCGAGGGCAAGGGCAAGTCCGGGCCCTTCGCCGCGGTTCGCTCGCCCAAGGTCGCGCGCAGCCTGCCCAAGCCCCTGAGCGCCATTGCGGCGATCGAGGTCACGGATGCGGAGGCGCGGGCCGGAGAAACGCGTGCGCCCTGGATCCTGGCGCGCGACGCCGCCGTGCTCGGATTGCTCTACGGCGCGGGCCTGCGCATTTCCGAAGCCCTCAACATCCAGCGCCGCGACGCGCCGATCAAGGGCCGCGATTCGCTGACCGTTCTCGGCAAGGGGTCGAAGCTGCGCAGCGTGCCGGTCATCGCGCCAGTCTCGGCGGCGATCGAGGCTTATCTCGACCTTTGCCCCTACCGGGTCGCGCCCGAAGGCCCGTTGTTCGTCGGCGCGCGGGGCGGCCAGCTGTCGCCGCGGATCATCCAACTCACCGTCGAGCGCCTGCGGGGCGGCTTGGGCCTGCCCGACACCGCGACCCCGCACGCGCTGCGCCATTCCTTCGCGACCCACCTGCTGGCGCGCGGCGGCGACCTGCGGTCGATCCAGGAGCTGCTCGGCCACGCTTCCCTGTCGACGACGCAGGTCTACACCGCCGTAGACGGCGCCCGGCTATTTGAGGCGTGGGCAAGCGCACATCCCCGCGCCAGATGACGCTGGATGTCATTGTGTGGCGGCAAAGCTCGACTTAGATGCTGACAGGCGCGATTCGGCGCGCCATTCGTTTTGGGGGAACGCATGTCAGGACACGGACACGAGCCGGACACCAACAACAAGGGGGTGGCGCTGCTGATCGCGATCCTCGCGCTGTTTCTGGCTTTCTCGGAAATGGGCGGCAACAACGCCGAACGCGAGGCTCAGGCCTTCAATCTCGAGGCGTCGAACCTTTGGGCCTTCTTCCAGGCCAAGACCATCCGCCGCACCAGCGTGCAGGTCGCTTCAGAACAGGTGGAGGCGCAACTCGTCACCATCACTGACCCGACGCAGCGCGAGGTGATGCAGAAGCGCGTCAGCGACTGGAAGCGCACGGCCGATCGCTACGAGACGGAACCGGAGACCGGCGAAGGCCGCAAGGAGCTGATGGCGCGCGCCAAGGTGGCGGAAGAAAAGCGCGATATCAACAAGGCCCGCAACGAGATCTTCGAACTGTCGTCGGCGTTGCTGCAGATCGCCATCGTGCTCTGTTCGGCGATGATCATCACGGGGATTGGCGCCCTGGTCTGGGCTGCGAGCGGGCTGGGGCTCGCCTCGATCGCCCTGATGGCGCTGGCGATCTTCTCGCCCGGCATCATTCATCATTTCATCTAGATGATAAAAGGGCCGGAGCAATGCCCCGGCCCTTTTCGCCTTACATGTGGATCTGGCGCTTTTCGACCGCCATGGCGGCTTCCTTCACGGCTTCCGAAATTGTCGGATGCGCGTGGCAGGTGCGGGCGAGATCTTCCGACGAACCGCCGAACTCCATCAGCACCGCGCATTCGGCGATCAAGTCGCCCGCGCTGATTCCGATGATGTGCACGCCGAGCACGCGATCCGTCGTGGCGTCCGCCAGAACCTTCACGAAACCCTCCGTGTGACGCATGGCGCGTGCGCGACCGTTGGCCGTGAGGGGGAACTTGCCGACCTTGTAGGCGATGCCTGCGGCCTGGAGCTCTTCTTCCGTCTTACCGATCGCGGCGATCTCCGGCATCGTGTAGACGACGCCCGGGATCGCGTCATAGTTCACGTGGCCATGCTGGCCGGCGATGATTTCCGCAACCGCAACCCCTTCATCCTCGGCCTTGTGGGCGAGCATCGGCCCACGCACCACATCGCCGATAGCGTAAATGCCCGGCACGT
The DNA here is from genome assembly GCA_028290125.1 of Hyphomicrobiales bacterium. GTDB lineage: Bacteria > Pseudomonadota > Alphaproteobacteria > Rhizobiales > Beijerinckiaceae > Terripilifer. The sequence continues at coordinate 2,956 of JAQGKM010000422.1, forward strand.
TGCTGGCGAAGTGATCGACAATCACCACGCGACCGCGCTCCAGCGTCACGCCGGCTTCGTCGAGACCCAGACCATCCGTGTAGGGGCGACGGCCTGTCGCGACGA
>JAQGKM010000430.1 GCA_028290125.1 Hyphomicrobiales bacterium
GTTCGTGCGCTCGCTGGCACGCGTCTCACGCCTGACATGCGTGCCTGGATTGCTTCGCTCTGCTCGCAATGACGGCATCGTCCATCGGCGCTCGCTACCGTCATTGCGAGCGCAGCGAAGCAATCCAGAAGCGGCGCGATGAGTCTGCGTTCGTGCGCTCGCTGGCACGCGTCTCACGCCTGACATGCGTGCCTGGATTGCTTCGCTCTGCTCGCAATGACGGCATCGTCCATCGGCGCTCGCTCCCGTCATTGCGAGCGCAGCGAAGCAATCCAGAAGCGGCGCGATGAATCTGCGTTCACGCGGTCGCTGGCACGCGGCTTCACGACAGCCATGCGTGCCTGGATTGCTTCCCTCTGCTCGCAATGACGGCATCGCAAGGACGGGGCCGTGTTTCGGAAATTGTTTGCTTCCTGTAGTAACGGTCGATCTCACAACCGGAGCACCCCCATGATCGCCTACACCACTGTCGGCTCGAACGATCTCGCCAAGGCCGTGCCGTTCTACGAGGCGCTGCTGGAGGGCGTGCTCGGCGCCAAGGTGTTCTTCAAGTCCGAAGGCGGCGTCGGCTGGGGCGTCGGCCCGGACAAGCCGATGTTCACCGTGCTGACGCCGTTCGACAAGAATGCCGCGACGGTCGGCAACGGCGCCATGGTGTCGCTGGCATGCTCGGGTCCCGATCAGGTGAAGGCGCTGCACGCCAAGGCGCTCGAACTCGGCGGCAAGGACGAGGGCGCGCCGGGGCCGCGCGGCGGCGGGTTCTACGCCTGCTATTTCCGCGATCTGGATGGCAACAAGCTCGGTGGCTTCTGCATGGCCTGATGTCCGGCGAACTGCCCCAACGGAGTTAAGTCCAGCGAAAGCTATGCCTGTGATGCTGATTTTCATTTCAGCGAGGCAAATCATGGGTTTTAGTTTTTTCGGGCGAAACTCCGGGCAGGGCGCGGTTGCTGGCGTCGTCAATCTGGTCGGGCAACTCGCCGCGCCGGCATTCTTCCTGGCGGCCAACGGCGAGGTCGTCGCCTGGAATGACGCCTGCGAGCGGTTGACCGGCGTCGCCGCCGCCAAAGTGCTGGGGACGCGCGATCACTGGCGCGGATTTTATGGCGCCGAGCGGGCGTGCCTCGCCGATATCGTGCTCGCCTCGACATCCAGCGACGCCACCTACGCGAACATCCAGATCGATCGCCTGAAGGGCAGGGGCCATGCCGAAAACTGGTGCGATCTTCCCACCGGCGGACGCCGTTATCTGCTGATTGACGCCGCGCTCGTGCGCGACGAAGCCGGGCGCGTGATCGGCGTCGTCGAGACGCTGCAGGATTCGACGGCCCATCAGGAGGCGCTGGCGAAGCTCTCCGACGAGCAGGCGCAGGGGCGCCGGCAATCCGAGCAACAGCAGAACGAGGTCGTGTCGCAACTCGCAAAGGCGTTGCAGGCGCTCGCCGCCGGCGATCTCGACTGCATGCTGACGCGCGCCTTTCCGGCCTCCTATGAAGCCTTGCGTCGCGATTTCAACGGTGCGGTGGAGCAGCTCGGCGCGGTGATCGCGAGCCTCACCGTCAGCAGCCGCAATGTGGCGGCAGCGGCCGACGACATTTCCGAAAACTCATCCGGCCTCGCGCGCCGCGCTGAACACCAAGCCGCGATGTTGGAGGAAACGTCTGCGGCGCAGCGCCAGATCGCCTCCACGGTCGATCATACGCTCAATGTCGCGCGCGATGCGGCCGCGGTGGCGGAGAACACGAAGGCCGATGCTTCGCAGGCGCGCGTGGTCGTCGACGAAGCCGTCGCGGCCATTCGCAGCATCGAGCATTCGTCGTCGAAGATCAGCCAGGTGATCGTGATGATCGATGAAATCGCGTTCCAGACAAACCTCCTCGCGTTGAACGCCGGCGTCGAGGCGGCCCGCGCCGGCGATGCCGGACGCGGCTTTGCCGTGGTGGCGCAGGAAGTGCGCGCGCTCGCGCAGCGGTCCGCCGAGGCCGCGAAGGACATCAAGGGCATGATCGCGCAGTCGGTGCAGGAGGTGGCGCGCGGCGTCAAGCTGGTGACGCAAACAGGCGTCGGCCTGCATTCGATCTTCGATCAAGTTGGCGATGTCGCCGACCGCTTTCGCGACGTCGCCAAATCAGCCGGCGAGCAGGCAGAGGCGTTGCGAGAGGTCGATCTCGCGCTGCGCGAACTCGATCAGGTCACGCAACAGAACGCGCAGGTTGCCGAACGCAATGCGTCCGCCTGCGGCGAACTCACCGACGAGGCGGCGCAGGTCGCCGACCTCGTGCGGCAGTTCAGGCTGCGCGACTCCACGGCGGAGCGCCGCCGCGTGGCGTGAGGCGCCGGCCCCAAAAGGCGTTTGCCGCATCCCGCGTCGCGGGCTATGTCGGCAGCGCAGCAGAGGGGCCACATGAGCGTCGGAATCATAATCGCGGTTTGCGCGACCATGCTCGCCACGTCCTTTCTGTCGGGCATTTTCGGCATGGCGGGCGGCATCATCCTGATCGGCCTCCTGCTGGTACTGCTGCCCGTGCAGGCCGCCATGGTGCTGCATGGGATCACGCAGCTGGCGTCCAACGTCTGGCGCGCGGTGACGTGGCGGGCCAGCGTCCGCTGGGACATCGCCGGCGTCTATTCCTGCGGCTCGCTGATCGCGCTCGCGGCCTGGTCGCTGACGGGTTACGTGCCCGACAAGGCCGTTTCCTTCCTGCTCCTGGGCGTGACGCCCTTCATGATGCGCGCCGTGCCGCGCGACTTGCAGCCCGATCCCGAAAGCCGCGTCCAGTGCGTGATGTACGGCATGGGCTGCACCGGGCTCATCCTGCTGACGGGCGTCGCCGGGCCGATGCTCGACACGTTCTTCCTTGGCGGCGCCCTCCAGCGCCGCACCATCCTGGCGACGAAAGCCGTCTGTCAGGTGCTGGGCCACACCGTGAAGCTCGTCTATTTCGCGGGCGTCATCGCCGAGCCCGGCACGGTGGACCCATGGGTCGCCGGCCTCGCCATCGCCATGGCGGCGCTCGGGACATCGCTAGCTAAGCCGGTGGTGGATCGTCTCTCCGACAAGGTATATCGTCTCTGGGCGAACCGCATCGTCACTGTCCTGTCGGGCTATTACGCCGTCTATGGGCTGTATCTGGTGGCGATCCCTCTGATCTAGGGAGGCATGCTGCATGACTGAAGGTCTCGATCCACTGATCCTCGATCTCGTCGAATGGGTTGCGCGCGAGCCGCGGCCCTATCCGGAGTTGATTGACGCCTGGCGCACCTCGTGTCCGCGCCTGACCGTCTGGGAAGACGCCGTCGATCGTGGCTTCGTGCGCCGCGAAGGTGTTCGCCTTGCCGAAACCCATGTCCATGTCACGGCTGATGGACTGGCGTTCCTGGCGGCAAATGGGCGCCAAACGCCGCACTGAACGACGCAAGCGGAACAACGCGGCCCGGCTCTCGTTCTACGTTGGATTGCGCCGTCACGCAGCGTCGGCGCGCCATCGCGGGTGAGCGACATGTGGGACGGGATCGACGCGATCACTCTGGCGCGGGCGCAGTTCGCCTTCACCATGTCGTTTCACATCATCTTCCCGGCCTTCTCGATCGGCCTC
>JAQGKM010000473.1 GCA_028290125.1 Hyphomicrobiales bacterium
GGCCCTGCACGATGATGCGCTCGCCCTGCGGCTCGCCCTCGTGCTGGCGCGTGAGATCGTTGTCGAATTCCTTCAGGACTTCGTGGCCGTACACGGGTCCGGAGAGCTCCGTCATCGTGTGCGGCAGGATAATCAGCGGCTGCTTCGGGTGACGCTTGGCCGTCGAACGATAGGTCGGGGAATCATGCTTGGGATGCGCTTCGAAAAAGCTTTCCCGCGGATAAATGAGACTCATGGCGTTTCATCCATGTTGGAGACGTGTTCTTGAAACAGGCGGGGACCTCAGGCTGCGTGCGCAGCCTTCGTCCTCGCCTGGATGTCGCGCAGAACTTCGAGCTCTTGGGCGGTCGGCGCCGGCGTCTCGGAGCAGTCATCGAAGTAACGTGGCGTCCAGCCGCAGTTTTCCGCTATCTCCTCGCGGGTCACGCCCGGATGGATGGAGCGAATGGTCATCTCCATCGTCACCGGATCAGGCTCGAACACGCACATGTCGGTGATGAGCCGCGTCGGTCCCTTGCTCTTCACACCCATCGCGCGGCGCTCGGCGCCGGTCGGGCCGTGGCCCATCGAGGTGATGAAGGGCAGCTTTTCGAGAAAGGCGCGCTTGCCCATCGCCATGGTGATGAAGATTTCCTGGCAGTTCGTCGCGATCTCGGGCGCGCCGCCGCCGCCCGGCAGGCGGACCTTCGGCTTGTTGTAATCGCCCACCACCGTCGTGTTGATGTTGGCGAACTTGTCGATCTGCGCGCCGCCGAGGAAGCCGACGGTGATGCGTCCGCCCTGCAGCCAGTAACGGAACATCTCCGGCACCGACACGGTGCAGAGCGCGGTCTCGCAGAGTTCGCCGTCGCCGATCGACAGGGGCAGCACGTTGGGACGCGTGCCGATGGTGCCGGATTCGTAGATCAGCGTGATCTGCGGCGCGTGGATGAGACGCGCGACGTTGCAGGCGGCCGACGGCGCGCCGATGCCGACGAAGCAGACGTCGTCATTCTTCAGCGCGCGCGCCGCGACGATGGTCATCATTTCATTGCGGGTGAAATCCGACATGGTCACGCGCCCTTCTTTGCATGCGCCGCTTTTGCGTCGCTCTTTTCGGCATGCGCCGCTTTTGCGTCGCTCTTTTTGGCATGCGCCGCGAATGCGTCCGGCGTCTTGTCCAGCACGTTGTCCTTCATCCAGGCCAGGAACGTGTCGCGATCGCGCGAGACCTTGTCCCAGGCGATGTAGAAGGAATTGTCGCGCGTGTAATAGCCCTGCGCGTAGGACGGATGCGCCCCGCCCCGCACGACCGAAATGGCGCCGACCGTCCAGTGCGGCAGCACGGTGGAATTGAACGACGGCGTGTCGAGCTTGTCGACCATTTCTTCCACCGTGACGATGGTGCGCTTGGAGGCCAGCACGACTTCCTTCTGGCAGCCGGTGATGCCCTCGATCAGCACATTTCCTTCACGGTCCGCGCGCTGGGCGTGGATGATGCCGACATCGGGACGATGCGCCGGCACGGTCGCCAGCACTTCGCCCGTGTAGGGGCAGGTCACGCTCTTGATCTTCGGATTCACCTTCGGCAGGTCGACCCCGATGTAGCCGCGCAGCACGGCGAACGGCAGGTTCGACGCGCCGGCTTCATAGGCGTTGGCCATGGCGGCGTGCGAATGCTCTTCGATCTCGAGCTGGTGCGGCCAGGCGTTCTCGACCGCGTCGCGGATGCGGTGCGTCGAGCCGACGCCCGGATTGCCGCCCCACGAAAACACCAGCTTGTCGGCGCAGCCCATGCCGATGAGCTGGTCGTAGATAAGGTCAGGCGTCATGCGAATGAGCGTCAGGTGCTTGCGGCCCTGACGGATGACTTCATGGCCGGCGGCGAACGGAATGAGATGGGTAAACCCCTCCATCGCCACGACATCGCCATCCCGGACATTCTCCGCGACCGCGTCGGCGAGACTCATAAATTTGGCCATCGAGCCTTCCCTTGCTTTGTTCACGATGCGAACAACAATTCGGTTCGTGAACATTATAGGGGGTGGGTGGGGGAGGTTCAACAGGGAGTGCGCGCCCTCTCCCGCGCTGGCGGGAGAGGGTGGCTGGCGAAGCCAGACGGGTGAGGGCGCCGGAAACTGATGAGCGTTGTTCCCGCCGAAACGCCCTCATCCGTCGCGCGTTGCGCGACACCTTCTCCCGCGAGCGCGGGAGAAGGACGCACACGATCGACTACTCCTCCGCGACCAACGCCTCCATTGGCACGTCCAGCGCGCGCGCCAGACGCAGAAACAGCGCCGGATCGCCCTTGCGCTTGCCCTTCTCAAGCCCCGCCAGATAACTCTGCGAAATGCCGACGCTCTGCGCCAGCACGGCTTGCGTCAGCTTGCGCTTGCCGCGCCAGAAGGCGAGCGGAGTGGCGTGTCTCAGAAACTCATCCACCTCCCCTGCGCTCAGGACCGGCATGTGACCACGCCGCACCGCCTCCATCGCCCTGCCAGCATGCGCGGCGTCTGCGGCGTCCCGCAGCGCCTCGTATTCGTCCTCCGGGAGCACGACAAGCGTCTCGCCGGAAGATGACTTGATGAATTGCGGCTTGTTCATATCAGTCCTCGTAAACAGACCCACGAGGCCCAAGCCTCGTGACGAAAATCTCGTCGGCGCCTTCTTCGAAAACGATCCGGAAATCGCCATCCCGGAGGCGTTTCTTGTTCGTCCCTACAAGCGACTTCACGTCCCCTGCTCCGGTTCGAGCATAACGGTCCATCTTCGCCCGCAATCGTGGCGCCACCGACCTGTGTTTCATCAGCAGGGCCAACGCCTCCGCCGTGTAAAAAACCTGCTTCACGATATCGCAATCCGAAATTAGTTGCCACCGAAAATCGCAAATCGCAATTGTCGCGGGTATAAAAAAGGCCGCCCACAATGGGGCGGCCCTTCCTGATCGTCAATCAGCCGAGCTTCCGCTCACGCCGTTCCCCAGACCTCCTGGGCGACCTGCACCACGAGCTTCAGCTTCGCCCACTGCTCGTCCTCGGCGAGCGTGTTGCCCTCTTCGGTCGAGGCGAAGCCGCATTGCGGCGAGAGGCAGAGCTGGTCGAGCGGCGCGTACTTGGACGCTTCCTCGATCCGGCGCAGCAGGTCGTCGCGGGTTTCCAGCACGCCGGTCTTCGAGGTGACGAGACCGAGCACCACCGTCTTGCCCTTGGGCAGGAAGCGCAGGGGCTCGAAGCCGCCGGAGCGGTCGTTGTCCCATTCCATGAAATAGCCGTCGGCGTTGACCTGGTTGAACAGCAGGTCGGCGATCGGCTCGTAGCCGCC
>JAQGKM010000481.1 GCA_028290125.1 Hyphomicrobiales bacterium
TCAGGCGCTGCTCCGGCCTGTTGCCGGCTATAATGGCGCCGGTCAGCGCACCCGCGGAGGCGCCGACGATCCAGTCCGGCGCGACGCCCGCGCTGGACAAGGCGCCGTAGGCGCCCGCCAGGTAGGAGCCAAGCGCATTGCCGCCGCCCAGAACCAGGACCGTCTGGCGGACCACCGCACCGGCCTACTTGTCGAGGCCCTGCGCCATCTGGAGATGGTGCGCCAGGGCGGGCTCCGTCTTACCGGCCCAGTTTTTGAGGGCGGTGTTGTCGCCCCCTTTGGCGTAGCGCTGGAAGAGCGATACGGCGTCCTTGTGGGCTGCGACCTGGTCCGAATGGTACTGTTTGGCGAAGTCGGCGCCGTTCAGGCCCTTGAGCTTGTCGTACTTGCTTTGATGTGTTGGCAGCATCGCGGTCGGAACCTCTATTTTGGCGGCGGCGGCCAACGATTTCAGCTCGGACGACGTCTTCTCATGGTCGGCGATCATCTGCATCGCGAAGGTCTTGGTGGCGGGGTCCGCCTTGTCGGCGGCCAGACGGCTGGACTGGATCTCGAACATGTCGCTGCTGGCGGCCTCTTTGACGAAGTCGGCCGTCGTCGGGGTCACGCCCAGCGCGGAGTTGACGCCCGTCTTCTCGCCCACGGATTGCGCGAGGGCGGGGGTCGCGAGAAGCAGACAAGCGGAAAGAGCAAGCAAGGATTTCATGGGAGCTTCTCCAAGGTGGACGCCTCATCAACAGGAGCCGCGGATTGCGGTTCCCCCTTGCGGCCAACCGTGAATAGGTCGGGCTGCAAGGTGACCAGCCGGGCGCCGCGTTGAAAGGTCAGGTAAGTCCACGCCCAGCTCAGCGCGACGACGAAGCGGTTGCGCAGGCCGATAAGGAAATAGACGTGGGCAAGGCTCCAAACGAGCCAACCGACAAATCCGGTCAGCTTGACGCGTCCCATCTTCACCACCGCCGCCTTCCGGCCGATGGTGGCCAGATCGCCCGCGTGTCGGTAGGCGAATGGCCCCAGCGTTCGCCCGCCGAGATCAGCGAGGATACCGGCGGCCGCGTACCGGCCCATCTGCTTCGCCGCGGGAGCGATCCCCGGCACGGGGCTGCCGTCAGGGGCGGCGACGGACGCCGTGTCGCCGATCACGAACACCTGCGGATCGTCCGGAAGGCGCAGCCCGGGGGTCACACGCACGCGGCCGGCGCGATCGGGTTCGGCGCCGAGCCACGCGGCGGCTGGCGAAGCGGTGACGCCAGCCGCCCACAGGATCGTTGCGGCTTGAATACGTCCTTCGCTGGTGTCGGCGCCGTCCGCGTCGAGGTTTGTCACCCGGGTGTTCAGCCGGACGGTCACTCCCATCCGCTCCAGGGTCTCGCGGGTGTATGCGGATAAGTCGTCCGGGAAGGCGGGGAGCAGGCGTGCGCCGGCCTCGACGAGGATGATCCCGGCCGTGCTCGGGTCGATGCGGCGGAAGTCGCGCGCGAGCGTCTGCCGAGCCACCTCGGAGATGGCGCCTGCCATCTCGACCCCGGTGGGGCCGCCGCCGACGATGACAAAGGTCAGAAGCCGTATCCGCTCTTCGGGGTCGTCGGTCAACTCTGCGCGCTCGAAGGCGAGCAGGATGTTGCGCCGGATGCGGGTCGCGTCTTCGATGCGCTTCAGGCCGGGCGCCACGGCCGCCCATTCGTCGCGGCCGAAGTAGGAGTGGGTCGCGCCGGTGGCGACGACGAGATAGTCATATGCGATGGCCTTGCCGCCAGCATGGACAGTTTGCGCCGAACGGTCGACTCCCGTCACCTCCGCCATCAGGACGGTGGCGTTGGCTTGCCCGCGCAGGATGGCGCGCACCGGCCAAGCCACCTCGGCAGGCGAGAGTGCCGCCGTCGCCACCTGGTAGAGCAGCGGCTGAAAACAATGATGGTTCTCGCGATCGATCAGCGTCAGGTCGATGTCAGCCTCGGCGAGTCGCTTTGCGGTCTCCAGTCCGGCGAAGCCGCCACCGAGGACTACGACGCGCGGCCTTGCTCGCAGTTGCGCCATGGCGTTCACTCGCTCGCGAACTGCGGCAGCACCTTCGCGCCGAAGGCTTCCAGAAACTCGATCTGATTGCGGCCGACCTGATGCAGCAGAACTTCGCTGAAGCCCATGTCAAGGAACGCGTTCAGCCATTCCGCGTGCCGGCCGAGGTCGCTCGAAACCAGCACGCAATCCTTCATGTCCTCACGGCGCACGAAGCGGGTCGCGTGCTCGAAGTCTTCGGGCGTTCGCAGGTCCCAATTGGCCTCGCCGCCAAGCGCTTGGAAGCGTCGCTGGTCGAAGGCGTGGTCCAGCGCCTCATTCTCGCTCGGGGCCCAGCTCATCGTCACCTGCACGGCCATCTTCTTGCCTTCGCCGCCGCCACGTCGGAACGCATCGACGACCTTGCGAGCTTGCGCTGGTGACGAGCCGGCGGTGAGCAGCCCGTCAGCCCAGCCGGCGACGAACGCGGCCGTCTCTTCCGTGACTGCGGCGCCGTAAAGGAGCGGACGCACAGGCGGTCTCGAATAGAGCTGGGCGTCGACCGCCGTGACGAGCCCGCGATGTGTGACTCGCTCCCCGTCGAGCAGCGCCCGGACGATCTCCGCGCATTCCTTCAGTCGCGCGTTGCGCTCCGCCTTCTGCGGCCAGGGATGTCCGGCGATGTCCTCATTAAGACGCTGCCCGCTTCCCAGCGCCATCCATAGGCGACCGGAGTACATTTCCGACAGGGTCGCCGCCGCTTGGGCGAGCACGGCCGGATGATACCGATAGCCGGGCGCCGAGATCACGCCGAACGGCAGGGACGTGGCCTGAAGCGCGGCGCCAAGCCACGACCAGGCGTAACCCGAGTGGCCCTGCGCGGATCCCCAAGGCTTGAAATGGTCGGAGGACATCGCGCAGCGGAAGCCCGTCGATTCTGCGTGTCGCACGAAACGCAGCAGCTCGGACGGTGCGAATTGCTCATGCGACGCGTGATAGCCGATCAACGCCATGCTCCACCCGAATTTTGAGTCGCTATCAAGCCGACGGAGCCGCAGCTTCGCCGACTTGGGGTGGGAGCCGGCTGAAGACGGTGTCGGCCTTCAGCTCCCGCCAGCGACGTGTTTCATGAACAACAAAATGAGACCCGCGGCAGCCGCTACAAGGGCGAACATCACGGTCAGATAGTATCTGTCCAGCATTGCGGAGGCGCCTCCTCGTCTAGCAAGAAAGCAGACGGCACCGGATGGTTTCCGGACAACTCCACGAGTGCGGAAGCCGACACAAGTCGCGAGCCGCGGCTGCCGGTTGCCTCCGCCGGCCGGCTCTTCCGACCGGCGCGGTGTCACCGGACGAGCCAGGTCGCGATCACCACGGCAAGCATC
>JAQGKM010000460.1 GCA_028290125.1 Hyphomicrobiales bacterium
TCACGAGCAGCAGCGCCGCCGCGTCGATGTCGGCGGCGGGCTCGTCGCGGTAGGTGCGCAGGATGCGCACGACGCGGGTGCGCTCGATGAGTTCGTGCGCGAGGCGCAGATCGAGTGGCGGCAGTGCAAGCGCGCGGTCGTTGATCACCTCCACGGCCTTGCCGCCGCGCCCGAACACGATCACCGGCCCGAAGGTCGGATCGTCGGCGATGCCCGCGATGAGCTCGCGCGCATGCGGGCGCTTCACCATCGGATGCACGGTGACGCCCGTGAGCCGCGCGTCCGGCTTCAGGGCGGCGACACGCGCCAGCATGGCGCGCGTGGCGGCGACGGCGGCTTCCGGCGTCTCGAGCCCGAGCACGACGCCGCCGACGTCGGATTTGTGGGTGATGTCGGGCGAAAAGATCTTGATCACGCAGGCGCCGTGCTGCGCAATGAGATGCGCGGCGTGCGCGGCCACGTCTTCAGGCGTCGCGGCGAGGCGCGCGGGCGCGCAGGGAATGTCATAAGCTTCGAGGAGGCCGGTGATCTCGACCGGATCGAGCCACGTCTCGCCGCGCGCCAGAGCGCTTGCAATCACCGCGCGGGCGCGTACGACATCGGGCGCAAAGTCTGACGGCAGGCTCGGCGGCGCCGCCATCAACGCGTCGCGATTGTCGCGCCAGCGCACGAGATGCATGAAGCCGCGCGTCGCCCCGCCCCGGTAGGAGGGTATCCGCGCCGCCTCGAAGATTTTATTCGAGCGCGGCGTCGCGCCAAGCCAGACGGCGAAGACAGGCTTGGGAGACAGCGACAACTTGCGATGCGCCACGACGCTGTCGGCGATGGCCTGCGCCGTCGCCTCGCTGTCCGACAGCGCTGTCGGACAATGCAGGACGATGAGCGCATCATTCGATCGATCGGCGAGCAGCGCGTCCATCGCGACGCGAAAGCGCTCCGCGTCAGCGTCGCCGACGATGTCGACCGGATTGGCGTGCGACCACGTCGCCGGAAGTTTCTCGTCGAGCAGCGCCACGGTCGCGGGCGAAAGGTCCGCAACCTTGCCGCCAAGATCCAGCAGATTGTCGACAGTGAGGACGCCGAGCCCGCCGCCATTGGTGAGGATGGCGACGCGGTCGCCGGCGAAGGGCTTGATGCGCCCGATCGTCTCGGCGGCGGCGAACAGTTCGGAGATGTCGTTGACGCGCAGCAGTCCGGCGCGACGGAAAGCGGCGTCGTAGACGGCGTCGGCTCCGGCGAGTGCGCCGGTGTGGGTGGCGGCGGCTTTCGCCGCGCGCGGATGACGGCCAGACTTGATGACGATGACGGGCTTCACGCGCGCCGCCGCACGTGCCGCCGACATGAAGCCTTTCGTGTCGCGGATGGATTCCACATAGAGCAGGATCGCGCGTGTCTGCGGATCGAGCGCGAAATAATCAAGCAGGTCGGCGAAGTCGATATCGGCCATGTCGCCGACCGACACCAGGCCCGAAAAGCCGATGCGGCGCTCATGCGCCCAGGCGAGCAGCGCCGCCGTGATGGCGCCCGATTGCGAGATGACGGCAAGATCGCCCGGCGCCGCCGGATGCGCGGCGAAACTCGCATCGAGCTTCGCACGCGGCACGAGGACGCCGAGGCAATTGGGCCCGACGACGCGGATGCCGGTCTCGGTCGCGATGCGCGCGAGTTCGGACTTCAGCGAGGCGTCGCCGTGCGAGGGATCGGCCGTGATGACGATCGCCGCGCCGACACCGAACGTTCCGGCTTCGGCGACGACCTCCGCCACCACATCACGCGGGGCGGCGACGATGACGAGATCGGGCGGCCCCGCGAGATCGGACACGCGCGCAACGCAGGGCTGTCCATCGATTTCGCCGTGACCGGGGTTGACCAGATGCACCGGCCCCGCGAAGCCGGCGGCGCGCAGGTTCGTCATCACGGCATGGCCGAGGCTGCCGGTGCGGGCGCTGGCGCCGATCAGCGCGACGGATCGCGGATGAAACAGACATTTCAGGCGTCGGGTGGTCATGGACAAAACCCTCGAGCGCGACGTTCGCACATTTCGCCACACTAGGCGCGTCACATGACGGCTACATTGCGCTGCAACAAAGCCGTCCGCGTTTGACGCGCTGCGTCGGATGAAGCGAGAATGAGTCGAAACCGCCGGGGAGATCTGTCTTGCGTCCTGTCCTGATCCTGTTCGCCGCCCTTGCCGCCGCTGCGCCCGCCCTGGCGGCGGAGCCCTCCGTCACGGGCGTCTGGCTGCGCGAGGATGGCGCGGCGCAGGTGCGCTTTGCGCCCTGTGGCGATGCGTCGTGCGGTTACATCGCCTGGGTGCAGGACCCCGTGCACGCGGGCGACATCGGCCTGAAGGTCTTCTACGACATGAAACCGGCGGGAGCCGGCGAATGGAAGGGCTCGGCCTTCAATCCGGAAGACGGCAAGACCTATTCGGGCAAGATGCTGCTCGAAGGCGCGAGCCTGAAGACCTCCGGCTGCGTGTTCGGCGGCCTGATCTGCAAGTCCTTCAACTGGTCGCGGCTGAAATAGCTATTCGGCGAGCACGCGCGTCGGCGGGAAGGCCACTTCGACCAGCGTGCCTTCCGCCGTCTTGCTCTTGATCGAGAAGCTGGCGCGGTTGGCCTCGATCAGCGCCTTGGTGAGCGGCAGGCCGAGGCCCGTGCCGCGCGTTCCGCCGCGCGAGCTGGCGATCTGACGGAACGGCTCCAGCGCCGTCTCGATTTCACTTTCGCTCATGCCGATGCCCGTGTCGCGGATGCGCACCACGGCGTGGCCCGCGTCGGTGAGCGCGGTCGACACGATGACCTGCCCGCCCGGCTCGTTGAACTTCACGGCGTTCGACAGAAGGTTCAGCACGATCTGGCGCAAGGCGCGCTCGTCGGCGACGATGTTGGGAAGGCGCGGCGCGAGCGACTGGCGCACGACGACGCGCTCGCGCGCGGCCTGCGGCTGGATCAGCGACACGCATTCGGCGACGATGCGGTTGGCGTCGACGGCGCCGAAATTCAGCTCCAGCTTGCCGGCCTCGATCTTCGACAGATCGAGCAGATCGTTGACGAGGCTCATCACATGCGCGCCGGACGTGTGGAT
>JAQGKM010000484.1 GCA_028290125.1 Hyphomicrobiales bacterium
CGCGCGCCGGCGTCACTGCGCGCGAGAAAGTCGCCGATCTCGTCGATGAAGCCCGCCTCCGGCGCACGCCCGGCGCGCAGAAGAAATACGTTCGGTCCGCGCGCGATTTTCAGCGCATGCGCGATGATCATCCCGGCGTCGACGCTCTCGACGAATTCGCATCCGGCGTGATCGGCGATGTCGGCCAGTTCGCTGCCAGCCAGACCCGCCAGCGTGACGTCGCGCACGAGGCCTTCGATGGCGGCGGGGACGAGCGCCGCGAGCGTGCGCACGAGCGCGTCCGGCGGGACCGGCGCCTGGCGTGCGTCTGCGGCGAGGATAATGGCGGAAAGCATGCCCCTCCCTACACCATGGGCTGCGCCGGAAAAAGCCCGCTTGACGACACGCTGCATGTTCCCTATTTGTTCTCATGTCGAGAACAGCAGGATTCCACATGGCGCAGATGGCCGAACAGCGGATCGACACGGACACGCCGGTGGCGGCGCGGGTCAAGCCGCGCATCGTCCCCAAGGCGGCGCCGGTGGCCGCAGCTCCGGAAGAGATCCGGCGCGGACGCGGCGCGCTGAGCAATCCCTCGGGCCGCTTCGAAACCGAGCGGCGCGAGGCGGTGGACGATGGCTGGAGCGTGCTGGAAGACCTGCCGGTCTTCAAGACGACCGTCACGCATGAGCGCCCCAAGACCATCATCACGCGCAACGAATCGCCCGACATCTCCTTCGACCGCTCGATCAATCCCTACCGGGGCTGCGAGCACGGCTGCACCTATTGTTTCGCGCGGCCGACGCACGCCTATGTGGGACTGTCGGCGGGTCTCGATTTCGAGACGAAGCTGTTCGTGAAGGACGGCGCGGCAGCCCTCCTGGAACGCGAATTGTCGGCGGCGAACTACCAGCCGAAGACCATCGCGATCGGCGCCAACACCGATCCCTATCAGCCGATCGAGCGGCAGCACCGCATCATGCGCTCGCTGCTCGAAGTGCTGGCGCGCCACAACCACCCGGTCGGCATCGTCACCAAATCGGCGCTGGTGACGCGCGACATCGATCTGCTCGGGCCGATGGCCGCGAAAGGGCTGGCGAAAGTCGCCCTGTCGGTCACGACGCTCGACCGCAAGCTCGCGCGCTCGATGGAGCCGCGCGCCTCGACGCCCGAGCGCCGCATCGAGGCGATCCGCCAGCTCTCCGCCGCCGGCATCCCCACGACCGTGATGGTCGCGCCGATCATTCCGGCCGTCACCGACGCCGAGATCGAGACCATCCTGACCCGCGCCCACGAGGCCGGCGCGCGGGAAGCCGGCTACGTCATGCTGCGCCTGCCGCTCGAGGTGGAGGACGTGTTCAGCGAATGGCTGCTCGTCCACGCGCCCGACAAATATCGCCACGTCATGTCGCTCGTCCGCTCGATGCGGGACGGCAAGGCCTATGATTCCACCTGGGGCAAGCGCCAGACCGGCTCGGGACCCTACGCCTGGATGACGGGCCGGCGCTTCCAGATCGCCTGCGAGCGGCTCGGCCTCAATGTGCAGAAGCGGCGGCTGCGCACCGACCTTTTCATCAAGCCTGTGCGCGAGGGCGCGCAATTGTCCCTGTTCTGATTTTTTCAGCGGCCCCACATTTTCCGGAGATCGCCATGCGCCTGTTTCCCGGCCTGTCGGTTCTGACGCTCGGCGTCAGCAGCGTCGATCGCGCCACCCTGTTCTACGAGCGCCTCGGCTGGCGGCGCGCCAGGGACGCGAGTTCGCGGGCCGAGACCCTGTTCGAACTCAACAACCTTCTGTTGCGTCTGGCGCCGAGCGACGCGCTGGCCGCCGACCTCGGCGCGCCCGACGGGCATGTCTACGCCGTCCATGGCCAGCACTATGGTGACGAGCAGGCGATTCGCGACGCGCTCGAGCAGGCCGAGCGCGCCGGCGCACGGCTGTTCGAGGGCGTGCGCGCCCGACCCGGCCCCGGCGCCAGCGCCGCCTTCTGCGATCCGGACGGCCATGTCTGGGAGCTGGTCTATGACCCGCGCCGCCTCCCCGCAGCCGACGGCAGCGTGCGGCTGAGCGAGTGATGCCCGCTGTCCACAGGGGCGCGGCGCCCGCCTTTACACCCAGCCCGCCGCCATGCAGAACAGCGGCTCACCCCTCTGGCGCGCTTGCAGGTCATGCCGCACTTCCGCATCGAGAGACGGCATCTGAAGGACGCCCGCTGGCCGGTCGCCGGCGTCGACGAGGCCGGGCGCGGTCCGCTCGCCGGGCCGGTCGCGGTGGCGGCCGTGATTCTCGACCCTGAAAACCTGCCGCGCGGGCTCGACGATTCGAAGCAGCTCGACTGCGAGGAGCGCGAGCGCCTCTACGCGATCATCATGAAGAAGGCGCTTTGCGTCAGCGTGGCGCTGGCCTCGGCGCGCGAAATCGACACGGTGAACATCCGCCAGGCGACGCTCGGCGGCATGCGGCGGGCGCTCGCCGGCCTGTCGATCCGGCCCGTTCATGCGCTGATCGACGGCAACGACATTCCCAAGGGTCTCTGCTGCAACGCAGAATTCCTGATCAAGGGCGACGGCATTTCATTTTCAATCGCCGCCGCCTCGATCGTCGCCAAGGTGACGCGCGACCGGCTGATGAAGAGGCTCGCGCTGCATTATCCGCATTATGGATTCGAGAGCCACGCGGGCTACGCCACCAAGGCTCACCTCGCGGCGCTCGCGGCGCACGGCCCCTGCCCCTACCACCGGTTTTCCTTCTCGCCGCTGAAGCCCGACGCCGAGGCCGCCGCGCCTGCGCAGGACATGCTCGCGGACGCCTGACGTTAACGGCCGGAAACTCTCGTTGATCGATTTTAACCAAATCGTCGCGAAGCGGCACACCTATCCTTCACCGTCCTAAACCTCGTCTTTACCGGGTTCGCTCAAATTCATGAGCGTTGAGTTTGCGTATCACCCGGTGTTGTTCATGAGTATCGCACGTGCCGGGGCGTCCCGCTCCAAACCCCAGATTGATGTAATGCGTACTGGGGTTTCGGTGCGGCGCGCAAAGGCGGTTTCGGCTCCTGTTGCGAGCGTTCCCGTCAGCCTGCCGCTCGACGAAATCCTGCTCGGCGACTGCATCGCCGAAATCAACAAGCTGCCGGCGAATTCGATCGACCTGATCTTCGCCGACCCGCCGTACAATCTGCAACTCGAAGGTGCGCTGTCGCGCCCCGACCAGAGCGTCGTCGACGCCGTCGATGACGATTGGGACAAGTTCGCGAGCTTTTCCGATTACGACACATTCACGCGCGACTGGCTGACAGCCGTGCGCCGAGTGATGAAGCCCGACGCGACGATCTTCGTCATCGGCTCCTATCACAACATCTTCCGCGTCGGCGCCATCCTGCAGGATCTCGGCTATTGGATCCTCAACGACATCGTCTGGCGCAAGAACAACCCGATGCCGAATTTCCGCGGCCGTCGTTTCACCAATGCGCACGAGACGATGATCTGGGCGACGAAGAGCGCGTCGGGCAAGAACTACACGTTCAATTACGAAGCGCTGAAGGCCGGCAATGAAGATTGCCAGGTGCGCTCCGACTGGCTGCTGCCGATCTGCACGGGCGGCGAACGCCTGAAGGATGAATCGGGTCGCAAGACGCATCCGACGCAGAAGCCGGAGTCGCTGCTCACGCGCGTCATTCTTTCCGCGTCCAACAAGGGCGACGTGATCCTCGATCCGTTCTTCGGCTCGGGCACGACCGGCGCCGTCGCGCGCCGACTTGGACGCCATTTCATCGGCACGGAACGCGACACTGTATACGCGAAGGCGGCGCGCAAGCGTATCGATGCGGTCGTTCCGCTGCCCGACAATGCGCTCGCCATCGCGCCGACAAAACGCTCCGAGCCGCGCGTCGCCTTCATGAGCGTCATCGAGGCCGGTCTCATCCAGCCCGGCGCCCTGCTGACCGATGCCAAGCGCCGCCATCACGCGATGGTGCGGGCCGACGGCTCTCTCAACCTCGGCCAGATCATCGGCTCGATCCACAAGGTTGGCGCTCTGGCGCAGGGACTTCCGGCCTGCAACGGCTGGACCTTCTGGCACATCGAGCAGGACGGCAAGCTCGTCTGCATCGACGAGATGCGCTCGGAAATGCGCGCGCAGATGCGCGAAGCCTGAGCCGACTCTACTCGAACCAGATCGACAGCCCGGCCTCCTCGGCCGCGGTTTCGATGGCGTCAAGAATGGCGCCGAGATCCTCGATCGAGATCTCGGGCGCCTCGCTCTCACCTTCAGCCGCCGCCCAATGCGTCACGACATCGAGTTCGACGTGCACATCGTCGCCGGCCAGAACGGCCGGCACGTCGACGCTGCGGTCGCGAAGTTCGACGTGAAAGGCCTTGCCGTCAAAAGTGGCGAGCGGTTTGCGTCGTCCCCGCGCGGGCGGTGTCTTGTTCATCGTCATTTCCAATTCGTCATTGCGAGCGAAGCGAAGCAATCCGGAGACCCCGCGTGCGGCCTCTGGATTGCCACGTCGCTTCGCTCCTCGCAATGACGAGGCTAAAGACCGGGATATTCGTCATGTTGGCGTGGATAGCATTTTCAGGCTTCGTCTGCATCATTTGCGGCGTGCTCGGGTTCGGCGCGCTGGTCGCGCTGACGCCGATGATGCAGGGAATGGTCCTGCTCGTCATGGCGATCGCCGGCATGATCCTGCTCGGCTCCTTCGAGGCGCATGAAGCGAGCCGCCGCGACGAACCGTGACGTTCATCGTTCGAACGAACGCGCATGCTCGACGATCTTGCGCATGACGCTCGGCAGCGCCTCGTCGTCCAGCACCGCGTCGCCGACATAACGCGCGCCGTCAGGCGCCGGCGCATCGTGCTGCGCGACGAAGATCGTGAGACGCAGCGCAAAATGCGTGAACACATGTTCGACCGAGCCGGGCAAGCGCCGCCAGTTTGCCTCGACGGGCGCATGCTGCAGGGCTTGCGCGAGTTCGAATTCCGCGCTCCACGGCGTGCCGGGGATTTCGGTCATCCCGCCGAGCAGGCCTTTGGGCGGGCGCGTGCGCACCAGCACCGCGCCGTCCTTGCGACGCAGGAAGAATGCGGCGCCGGCGCGCGCCGGACGCTCGGCCTTCGGCGCCTTCACGGGATACATGTCCTGCTGCTGCGCGAGGCGCGCCGCGCAGCCCTCGTTCAGCGGACAAAGCGCGCAGGCGGGACGTCGCGGCGTGCAGATCGTGGCGCCGAGATCCATCATCGCCTGCGCGAAATCGCCCGCGCGCAGATCCGGCGTGATGGAGTCCATCGCGGCGCGCACCAGCGTCTTCGCGCGCGGCATCGGCTCGGCGATCGCAAATAGGCGCGTGACGACGCGCTCGACATTTCCGTCGACCACGACCGCGCGTTCGCCGAACGCGATCGCTGCAATGGCCGCCGCCGTATAGGGTCCGATGCCCGGCAAGGCGCGCAGGCCCGCTTCGGTATTCGGGAAACGTCCGCCGTGCTCGGCCGCGACCTGTTGCGCGCAGGCATGCAGATTGCGCGCGCGGGAGTAATAGCCGAGCCCCGCCCAGGCGCGCATGACGTCGTCAGTCGGCGCGGCGGCCAGATCCTCGACGCGCGGCCAGAGCGCGAGAAACTTTTCGTAATAGGACTTCACGGCCGCGACGGTCGTCTGCTGCAGCATGATTTCCGACAGCCACACCGCATAGGGATCGGCGGCGACGCCCGGCGCCGCGCGCCACGGCAGATGGCGCCGGTGGCGGTCGTACCAGGCGAGCAGGCGTTGCGCTTCGGTCATGCCGCTTGATCTAGAATATTTGCCTCGTCATTGCGAGCGCAGCGAAGCAATCCATCTTCGGCAAGCGTTGGATGGATTGCCGCGTCGCTGCGCTCCTCGCAATGACAAGGCAGGTCACGCCATGATACATAAACCCATGGCTTCCCCCCGCACCTACCGCACGCCCTACAAGGGCCCGAAAACCTTCGCGCTGGCCGATCTCACCGCCAAGGCGATGGATCCGGTTCTGGCGAAACAGGGGTTTGGCGCGGCTGACATCGTTCTCAACTGGGAGGATATCGTCGGCGAGCGTCTGGCGCGCTATTGCGAGCCGGTGAAGCTGCAATGGCCGGCGCGGCCCGCCAAGGGCGAGCCCGGCATGGGGCAGGAACCCGCCTCCCTCATCGTGCGCGTCGAAGGCGGCTTTGCGCTCGAGCTGCAGCATGTCAGCGCGCTGGTGATCGAGCGCGTCAATTCGCATCTCGGCTGGCGCTGTATCGGACGGCTGCTGCTCCGCCAGGGGCCGATCGGCGCGTCGCGCCCCGCGCCACGTCGCAAGCCCGTCGACGATCCTGCGGCCCGCGCCGAGGCCGAGCGGCAAAGCGCCGGCGTCGAGGACGAGGGCTTGCGCACCGCCCTCACCCGGCTCGGCTCGCGCATTCTGGCTGACAAGAACGCGAGCGGCCGCTGAGCCGCCTTGCGCTCTTTCCCTGCTCTTGCCACATTCCTGCGCGCCTCTGAGCGCCAGATCCTTCCAAACCAGGACGCCACCCCATGACGAAGACACGCCGCGAGATGCTCGAACTCATGGGAGCCGTGGGCGCTGTCGCCGCGGCTGCAAAATTCGGCCTGGCGACGCCGGCTTTCGCGCAGGCGGCCGGCGACGTGCCCGTCGCGCAGCTGATGGCGCCCGACGCCCTGCCGGACATCTGGATCGGCTCGAAGGATGCGCCCGTCACGATCATCGAATACGCCTCGATGACCTGCCCGCATTGCGCGCATTTCGCCAACGAGGTCTTTCCGGAGCTCAAGAAGACCTATCTCGACACCGGCAAGGCCCGCTTCACCCTGCGTGAATTCCCGTTCGACCCGCTCGCCACCGCGGCCTTCATGCTGGCCCGCTCGCAGGGCGACGACAAGCGCGAGGCGGTCGTCGACCTGCTGTTCGCCCAGCAGCAGAACTGGGCGTTCAAGGACAAGCCGCTCGAGGGCCTCATCGCCGTGATGCGCCAGACCGGCATGTCGCAGCAGGCCTTTGAAGCCGCCCTCAAGGACAAGGCGCTGTACGACAAGGTCAACGCCGTGCGCGACCGCGCCGCCAAGGAATTCAAGGTGGATTCGACCCCGACCTTCTTCATCAACGGCAAGCGCGTGAACGGCGCCCTGTCGCCGGCGGAGTTCGGCAAGATCATCGACCCGCTCGTCAAGAGCTGAGCGTCCAGCGTTGATTCGGGCGGGATAAGTCCGGTTGCGCACAGGAAATAGCTCGGCTCCGCTTGAACCCAGCGTCGGCTTGTGACGCCTTAGTGCCCTTCCCAGCAGCCCATCCGGCCCCGGGAAGGAGGCGCGCGTTTCGTCCGCCTGCCGCCGTTTTCTGGAGCCACCATTGGAGCAGACGCCCGGAGCCCTGGTCCCATGAAGTTCAACCGCCTGCGCATCGTCGGTTTCAAGAGCTTCTGTGACAACACCGATTTCCTGATCGAACCGGGCCTCACGGGCATTGTCGGGCCGAACGGCTGTGGCAAATCGAACCTCACCGAAGCCATGCGCTGGGTGATGGGCGAGAACTCCTACAAGAACATGCGCGCGTCCGGCATGGATGACGTGATCTTTTCGGGCTCGGGCAACCGCCCATCCCGCAACACGGCCGAAGTCGGCCTCGTGCTCGACAATTCCGACCGCACCGCGCCCGCCGCCTTCAACGATTCCGACATCATCGAAGTGACGCGCCGCATCGAGCGCGAGCAAGGTTCGGTCTATCGGATCAACGGCAAGGAAGCCCGCGCGCGCGACGTCATGCTGCTGTTCGCCGACGCCTCCACGGGCGCGCGTTCGCCCGCCATGGTGGGACAGGGCCGCATCGGCGAGATCATCTCCGCCAAGCCGCAGCAGCGCCGCCGCATTCTGGAAGAAGCCGCCGGTATCGCGGGCCTGCATTCGCGCCGGCATGAAGCCGAGCTGCGGCTGAAGGGCGCCGAGGAAAATCTCGGGCGCCTCGAAGACGTCATCAAGCAGGTCGACAGCCAGATCGATTCGCTGAAGCGGCAGGCGCGGCAGGCCGGACGCTACAAGAACCTCGCCGCCGACATCCGCCGCAACGAGGCGCTGCTCTACCACATCTCGTGGCGCGACGTGACCGGCGACCTCGCCCGCGGCGAGGAGAAGCTGCGCGCCGACATGGGCGAAGTGGCCGAGCGCACGCGGCTGCAGGCCGAGGCCGCGCGCCTGCAGGCGATCGCGGCGCATCAACTGCCCGCGCTGCGCGACGATGAAGCGAAAGCCGGCGCCGCGCTGCAGCGGCTGATCATCGCGCGCGACCAGCTCGACGTCGAAGAGAAGCGCGCCAAGGAGCGCGCGGCGGAACTCGAACGCCGCCTCGCGCAATTGACGCGCGATCTCTCGCGGGAATCCGCGCTGATCGAGGACGCCGCCGGCGTGCTCGACAAGCTCGAAGGCGAAGCGGGCGAGATCGACGAAGCCAATGAAAATGCGGCCGAGTTCGAATTTGAAGCCAAGGCGCGCCTCGCTGACGCCGAAGGCGCGCTCGCCGATGCGGAACGCGAACTCGCCGAGGCGCAATCGGCGCTGTCCGATCTCAACGCGCGCCGCAACACGCTCGAACAGGCTTTGCGCGAAGAGACGCAACGTTACGACCGTTTCGAAGCCGAATGGCGCAAGGTCGCGGCGGAATTGTCAGCGCTGAAACAGGGCGCCGGGTCCGACGAGGAAATCGAGACGCTCGCGATGGCGCTCGAAGAATCATCCGAGCGCGCCATGCTGCTCGAAGAGGCGATGATCGCCGCCGAGCAGCGCCACGCCGACGCGCGCGAACGCGAGACCGCCGCGCGCGGTCCGTTGGCCGACGCCGAGCGCAAGGCGCAGCGGCTCGAAACCGAAGTCCGCACGCTGTCCAACCTGCTCAACACGGCGTCGGGCGACCTGTGGCCGCCGGTCGTCGACGAGATCAATGTCGAGAAGGGCTACGAGGCTGCGCTCGGCGCGGCGCTCGGCGATGATCTCGACGCCTCCACAAACGTGTCGGCGCCCGCCCATTGGGGCGAGGCGAGCGAGGCGTCGAACGATGCGCCGCTGCCGTCAGGCGTGCGCCCGTTGTCGGATGTCGTGCGTGCGCCCGGCGTGCTCGCGCGGCGCCTGTCGCAGATCGGCGTCGTGCTGCGCTCTGAGGGCGCGCAATTGCAGAAGCGCCTGCGCCCCGGACAGAGACTGGTGTCCAAGGAAGGCGACTTCTGGCGCTGGGACGGTTTTACAGCCGCCGCCGAAGCGCCGACGCCCGCCGCGCGTCGGCTTGTCGAGAAGAACCGCCTCGGCGACCTGAAGATCGAAGCCGCGCAGTCGCGCGACGCCGCAAATGTCGCCAAGCAGGCTGCCGAGGCCGCGCAGGCCGAGTTGCGCGACGCCAGCGTCAACGAGATGAACGCGCGCCAGACCGCGCGCGCCGCCGCGCGTCAGGTCGAGGAATCGCGCGAGAAGCTGTCGCAGGTCGAACGCTCGCGCGCCCAGGTCGCGACCCGCATTTCCGCGCTGGAAGAAGGCGTGACGCGCTTCGCAGAAAATCGCGACGAAGCGCTGGTGAAAAAGTCCGACGCGGAAGTCGCGCTGAAGAGTCTCGCCGCCACGCAATCGATGATGACGAAGCTCGACCGCGCACGCGCGCAGGCCGGGCAGAGCCGCGCCGAAGCAGCCGAAGCGCGCGCCGCCATGCAGGGCCTGTCCCGCGAGGCCGAAGCGCGCCAGCGCCGTCGCGAGGCGATCGCGCTCGAGCGCAATTCATGGGCTGAACGCCGCGCCCGCGCGACATCGCAGATCGAAGAAATCGAGATGCGTATGGAAGAAACGCGCGAGGAGCAGATGGTCCTCGCCGAAGCGCCCAACGAATTCATCCTTCAGCGCCGCGCGCTGATCGATCAGGTTTCGCAAGCTGAAGAGACCCGCAAGGCGGCGTCCGACAAGCGCGCGAAAGCCGAGAGCGATCTGTCGGAGGCCGACCGTCTCGCGCGCGGCTCGATCGATGCGATGAGCCAGGCCCGCGAGGAGCGCGCCCGCACGGAAGCGCGCGTCGAGGCCCTGCGTCAACGGCTCGAAGAGATCGTCAAGACGATCCAGACCGAACTCGA
>JAQGKM010000017.1 GCA_028290125.1 Hyphomicrobiales bacterium
TTCACGCCGTCACATTCTCATCGGAGCCGCAGCGACTCTTGCGGCGCCCGCATTGGCGCAAGCCGCGCCGCAAGTCGTCGTCATCGGCGGCGGTTATGCAGGCGCGACCTGCGCGCGCTTCCTGCAACGCGAGGGCGTCAGCGACACTCTTGTCGAGCCAAGCGCGAATTACATTTCCTGTCCGTTCAGCAACGCGGTGATCGCGGGCTTGCGCGACATGTCGCAACAGACGTTCACCTACGATTCCATCGCGGCGCAAGGCGTGCGCATCGCCCGGCAGGCGGCGACGAAAATCGACCGCGACGCCAAGCGCCTGACGCTCGCTGATGGCTCCACCCTGCCCTACGACCGGCTCGTGCTGGCGCCGGGCATCGACATGAATTTCACCGCCCTGCCGGGCTACGACCAGGCGGCGTCCGAATTGCTGCCGCATGCTTGGAAGGCTGGGCCGCAGACGCTTCTGCTGCGCCGCCAACTCGAGGCTATGGACGACGGCGGCACGGTGGTGATCTCCGCGCCCGCCAATCCGTTCCGTTGCCCGCCCGGCCCCTACGAGCGCGCGAGCCTGATCGCCTGGTATCTGAAAACCCACAAGCCGAAGTCGAAACTCATCATCCTCGACGCCAAGGACGCGTTCTCGAAACAGGGTCTGTTCACCGCGGCGTGGAAGGAGATCTATGGCGACATGGTGGAATGGGTCGGCCTGTCGGGCGGCGGCAAGGTCGTCGAGGTGAAGGCGGCCGAAAAGATCTTTGTCACCGAATTCGGCGACCATCGCGCTGACGTCGGCAATGTCATTCCGCCGCAACGCGCAGGCAGCATCGCCATCCAGTCCGGCATCGCCGACGCCACCGGCTGGTGCCCGATCGACCCCGTCACCTTCGAGGCGCGCGCGCAAGCCGGCGTGCATGTCATCGGCGACGCCGCGGTGGCGGGCGGCATGCCGAAATCCGCTTTCGCCGCCAACGCCCAGGCGAAGGCCTGCGCGCAGGCGGTGGCGCTGATGCTGCGTGGCGCGCCGGCGCCGGAGCCCAAGCTCATCAACACCTGCTATTCGCTGGTGACGCCCGATTACGGCATCTCGGTCGCGGGCGTTTACGCGCCGGCAAAGGGCCTGTTGACGGATATTCCGAACGCGGGAGGCGTCAGCCCCGCCAAGGCGCCAGCCTCAGTGCGCGCGGCGGAGGCCGCCTATGCCGAGGGCTGGTACAAGACCATCACGACCGAAGTGTTCGGCTAGATCATGCGCGCGCTCGCCGTTGCGTTTGCGCTCCTGTCCGGCGCCGCCTATGGGCAGGCTTTGGCGCCTTTTCAGATCGAGGATGGCGAGATCCGCGCGTCCCTCACCGGCCAGCCCGGCGATCCGGCGCGGGGCCGCGCCATTGTCGGCGAGAGGCAGAAAGGGCTTTGCCTGCTCTGCCACAAGGGGCCATTTCCTGAAACGCCGTTTCAGGGCGATCTTGCGCCAACGCTCAATGGCGTCGGCGCGCGCCTGAGCGAGGGGGCGCTTCGGCTGCGCATGGTGGATGGCGCGAACGTGAACCCGCAGACGATCATGCCCGCCTATTATCGCGTCGACGGATTGACGCGCGTCGCGCCCGCGCTGCGCGGCAAGCCTTTGCTGAATGCGCAGGAGATCGAAGACGTCGTCGCTTATCTTCTCACCCTCAAGGACGGCGATGCGCCGGGACGCCTGAAATGAACGAGACGCCCATTCCCTCTCTGACACGGCGCGGCGCGCTGGCCGCTGCAGCAGGCGCGTTATCGCTGACGCTCGTCAGGCCCGCGCGCGCAACGCCCGAGAAGATGAAGGCCGTGATCGCCGCCTTCACGGGCGGCAAGCCGGTGACGGAAGGCCGCGTGAAGTTCGACATCACGCTGCTGGTCGAGAACGGCAATTCGGTGCCGATGAGCGTGCTGGTCGAGAGCCCGATGAGCGCGCAGGATCACGTCACGCGCATCGGCGTGTTCAACGAGAAGAACCCGCTGCCGGACGTGGCGATCTTTCATCTTACGCCGCGCTGCGGACGCGCGCAGGTCGCCTCGCGCATGCGCCTCAACGATACGCAGATGATCACCGCGATCGCGGAAATGTCGGACGGCACGTTCTGGAGCGCGACGAGCGAAGTCATCGTCACGCTGCCGGCCTGCGTGGAGGAATAAGATGGCCGCGCGCGCACTCATCAATATCCCGAAGGGCGCCAGGAAGGGCGATGTCGTCGAGATCAAGACCTTGCTCTCGCACCCGATGGAGACCGGCTTTCGCACCGGCGTCGACGGCAGGCTCGTGCCGCGCGACATCATCGAAAAATTCGTCTGCACCTATAATGGCGAGGTCGTGTTTTCGGCCGACCTGCACCCGGCCATCGCCGCCAATCCGTTTGTCTCCTTCACGACGGTGGCGATGGAGAGCGGCGCGCTGGTTTTCGCCTGGACCGACAACCATGGTGAGACGCAGGTGCAGACGGCCCGGATCGATGTGGCGTAACGCGCGCATCGCTCTCGCGGTGGCGCTCACGACGACATGCGCGGCCGCGCAGGACGCCCGCAAGTCGGGCTCTGCCTACATGGGCCCCGACACGCAGGCGATGCAGGCCGACGATCAGGCCAACCCCGGCATGCTGAGCGCGCTCGATGGCGAGGCTTTGTGGAACGCGCCCCAAGGCGTGACCGGCAAATCCTGCGCCTCGTGCCATGGCGACGCGACAACCAGCATGAAGGGCGTCGCGGCGCGCTATCCCGCTTTCGACGCCGCCCACGGCGCGCCGGTCGATCTCGCCGGGCGCATCAACCTCTGTCGGGAAGCCAACCAGCAGGCGCCCGCCCTGTCCCGCGAGGGCCGCGAGGCGATCGGGCTTGCTACCTACATCGGCCTGCAATCGCGCGGCATGCCAGTCGCGCCGCCGGACGATGCGCGTCTGGCGCCGTTCCGCCAAAAAGGCCAGGCGCTCTACACGCAGCGCATGGGCCAGCTCAATTTCTCCTGCGCGCAATGTCACGACGACAATGCCGGCGGGCATCTCGGCGCCGCGCCGATCCCGCAGGCGCATCCGACCGGCTACCCGCTCTACCGGCTCGAATGGCAGGCGACCGGCTCGCTGCAACGTCGCTTTCGCAATTGCATGGCGGGCGTGCGCGCCGAACCGTTCTCTTACGGCTCGGCGGAGTTCATTGCGCTGGAGCTCTATCTGATGGACCGGGCCAAAGGCATGGCGGTCGAGACGCCCGCCGTCCGGCCCTGATCGTCACAGCGT
>JAQGKM010000021.1 GCA_028290125.1 Hyphomicrobiales bacterium
CGGCTCCTCCTGCTCTTCGGTCGGGCCTTCGCTCGACAGCTCCATGCGCTTGAGCTGGTTGCGGTTGACCTTGCCGGATGACAGGCGCGGCAGTTCGGCGATGCTCTCGTAGCGTCCAGGAACCATGTAGGCGGGCAGCCGCTCGCGCAGCATGGTGCGCAGGTTGCGCGCCTCGAGCGTCACCTGCGCGGCCTTGTCGGTCACGATGAAGGCGACGAGCTGGTCGACGCCGTCGTCGTTGCGCAGCACGACCGCAGCCTGCGACAGGCCAGGAATTTCGGCGAGCTTCGCCTCGATCTCGCCGAGCTCGACGCGGAAGCCGCGGATCTTCACCTGGTCGTCGATGCGTCCACGAAAGCCGATTTCACCGTTGGCCTCCATGACGACGGCGTCGCCCGAGCGGTAAAGGATCGGATCGGAGCCATCGCTCGCATACGGATTGACGATGAATTTTTCCGCCGTCAGCGGCGCGCGGTTGAGGTAGCCTTTGGCGACGCCGGGACCGCCGATCAGCAACTCGCCGTCGACGCCACGGCCGACGAGATTGAGCGCGTCGTCGGCGACGTAGCAGCTGTAGTTCGGGATCGGTCCGCCGATGGTGACCGGCTCGCCGGGACGCACCAGCGCGACGGTCGCCACGACCGTCGCTTCGGTCGGGCCGTAGCTGTTGAAGATCGAGCGACCGGGCCGGCTCCAGCGCGCCGCAACGGTCGGCGGGCAGGCCTCGCCACCCAGGATGATGATGCGCAGCGACGCGACGTCGCGCGGCAGCATAGCGAGCAGCGTCGGCACGGTGTCGAGCACCGTGATGCCGGCGGCGTCCATGATCTCCGGCAGACGGTCTGTCTCGCCCATGATCTTCGGCGTTGCGACGAACAGCGCCGCTCCGACGAGATACGGAACCCAGATTTCTTCCATCGACAGGTCGAACGCGACCGACGCGCCCTGGAAGACGATGTCGCTCGAAACGAGGCCATAGACCTCGTTGGCCGAACGCAGGTAGTGGCAGATGTTCTGGCCGGTGATGACGATGCCCTTGGGCACGCCCGTCGAGCCCGACGTGTAGATCATGTAGGCCGGCATATCCGGCCTCGCGCCGAGCGCGCGGGCGTCGATGACGGTTGCGTCGGTCAGATCGATCAGCTCGGGCGTCCCGACAACCGGGCACGGCATGTCGAGCGACGTGTCGCCGGAATGGTGCGCCTCCGCCAGCAGCAGGCGGGCGCTGGCGTCCTTCAGGCAGACGGCGATGCGTTCGATCGGCGCGTCGGCGTCGAACGGCAGCCAGGCGGCGCCGGTCTTGGCGATCGCGATCTGCGCGGTGAGCAGGTCCCCGCCGCGCTGCATCCAGAGCCCGACGACGTCGCCGGCGCGAATTCCGCGACGCACGAGCCCGCGCGCAATGGCGGTGGCGGAGGCGTCGACCTGCGCATAGGTGACGGCGCGGCCATCGACGATGTGGCAGGTCGAGCCCGCATGGGCGGCGACGCTCGCGGCGAAGATCTCGGCGAGCAGTTCGTCGCGCACGAGATCCGGACGCTGCGCGCCGCGCAGCATGGCTGGCGCCTGCGCATGATGATCGGGCGTGGTGAGGACGTCTTGTGTCGTGGGGACGTCTTTGGCTTTGAGAACGTCTTCAGCGTGATGTGTCATGTCGCCGGCGACTGCCCTGATTTTGTTCGGCGCAAGCGGCCGGCGGCTTTTCCAGCCGCGCATGTCAGGTCAGTCGCACGTCCTCCTCTTCACCTGATCCCCGAATCCCGCAAGGGAACACCATTCATAAGACAGAACGAGGCTGAATGGCGACTGAATGCGGCGCCGTCGCAAGGTCCGCGCTAGATCCAGCGAAACTCGCCCTTGCCGAACACCAGCACCCGCCCCTGCCAAATGTCCAGCGCTGGCGCCCGTTCCCGTGCAGCGCCGCCCACAAGGTGCATGAGGCACCGCGCGACGCCGCCGTGCGCGACCGCAATCGTATCGTGTTCCAGCGTTTCGAGCCAAGGCTGAATCCGCGACGAGAGCATGGCGTAGCTTTCTCCCCCGGGCGGCTGGAGGGACCATTTGTCCGCTTCGCGCTCGGCGGCCATGTAGGGCGAATGAGCTTTGACCTGGGGCCATGTCATGCCCTCCCACTCGCCGAACGACAGTTCCATCAACCGGTCGTCGAGCTTGTAAGTGAAGGGATCGAGCCCGAGGGCGCCGCGCGCGAGCTCCATGGTGCGGCGCGAGCGCTGAAGCGGCGACGACACGTAGTGAAAGGCGTCGAGCCGGTCGCGATCGCGGCCGAGTATCCGGCCGATGATGCGCCCGCATTCCTCCGCCTGCGCCTCGCCCTTTGCATTCAGCGCGATGTCGACGTGGCCCTGCAGGCGGCCGGCGGCGTTCCAGTCGGTCTCGCCGTGGCGCAGGACGATCAGGCGATGCGGCAGGTCGACGATCATGGCGCGCGGTTCAAGGCGCAAGCCCCGCGCGCCATGCCGATCACTCCTTGCCCGCGACCGTGATGTCGGGCGCGGCGGGGTTCTTCATGCCAACGACATGGTAGCCCGCGTCGACGTGCAGGATTTCGCCCGTCATGCCGCTCGACATGTCCGACAGCAGGAAGGCCGCGGTCTGGCCGACTTCCTCGATCGTGACCGTGCGACGAAGCGGGGCGTTGTACTCGTTCCACTTCAGGATGTAGCGGAAGTCGCCGATGCCGGACGCTGCGAGCGTCTTGATCGGGCCAGCCGAGATCGCGTTGACGCGGATGTTCTTCTCGCCAAGGTCGGCGGCGAGATAGCGCACGGAAGCTTCCAGCGCCGCTTTGGCGACGCCCATGACGTTGTAGTGGGGCATCCACTTTTCAGCGCCGTAGTAGGTCAGCGTCAGCAGCGAGCCGCCGTCGGTCATCAGCTTCTCGGCGCGCTGCGCCACGGCCGTGAACGAATAGCAGGAGATGTTGAGCGACTTGTTGAAGTTCGCTTCCGTCGTCTCGACGTAGCGGCCAGTCAACTCGTCCTTGTCCGAGAACGCGATGCAATGCACGACAAAGTCGATCTTGCCCCACAGGCGCTCGACCTCGGCGAAGACGGCGTCGATGGTGGCGCCGTCGGTGACGTCGCAATGGCCGACGACATGCGCGCCCAGTTCGTTGGCGAGCGGACGCACGCGCTTCTCCAGCGCATCGCCCTGATAGGTGAAGGCGAGTTCGGCGCCGGCCATGCTGGCGGCCTTCGCGATGCCCCAGGCGATCGAACGATTGTTGGCGACGCCCATGACGAGGCCGCGTTTGCCGGCGAGAATCCCGGACTTATCGACGGCTTGCGGATCGATGGCTTGGGTCATGCTGGTCCTGAGACATGGGGAGCTGCTCCGGCCAAGCCCGAGCCTGCGTCACCTTCCACTTTATCACCGCCGTTTAAGCGAGGCGCGCTGTTATGGCAAGCGGCGGAAGGTTCCACGCACATGCCGGGTAAAATTTCCGGCGTCGGCATGACAAAGCCCTTGGGGGTAGAGCTACGGTAGATGTAATAAGTTCTAATTGCAGGGATTTTAGAGCAGAAAGCCACGGCTTTGCAATTTCGGGACCGTATCGTCGCCACTCTTCCCGACCTGCGGCGCTTTGCTGGCGCGCTGATTGCGCCCGGCCATGTGCAGTCCTGCGGACTCGTCGACGACCTTGTTGCGCGCGCTGCGGCCAGCGTCCTGCGCGAACGGCACGAGAGCGGAACGGCCGTACGTCTCGCACTCTACAGCGCGGTGATCCGACTGTCGCAGAACAGGGATTCAAGACAGCCTGCCGGCATGGCGACACTCCCGCCGCCCGGCTCCTTCGCCGACGGGTTGCTCAGCCTGCAGATTCAGCATCGCGCCGCGCTGCTCCTCGTCTCGCTCGAACAGTTTTCCTACGAGGACGCCGCTGTCGTGCTGGGCGTCAGCCGCACTTTTCTCGTCGCGAAGCTCTCGACCGCCCGGCAGATGCTCGCGCGGCGGCTCGAAGCCTCCAACGAGCGTCCCGCCACGCATCTGAGGCTGGTGAAATGAACCAGGTTCGCGTGGGCGTCAGCGACATCGAACTCTGCGCCTATCTGGACAGCGAACTTCCGGCCGATCGACGCGCCGATATCGAGGCCAGTCTCGCCCGCCATCCGGAGTCTCGGGCCAAGCTCGACGCCTGGCGTCGGCAGGGTCATCAGTTGAGGGCGACGTTCGGACGCATCGCGCAGGAGCCCCTGCCCCGGCAGCTGACAGCCTCGCTGGTGGAGCCGGTCAAGATCAGCTTCGTGCCGCAGGCTGCTCCCAAGTCTACGCCGCTCCCGCAACCGACGTTGCGGGCCGCCGAGCCGGCGCTACGCGCTCCGGGCGCGACGCCACGCAATGTCTGGCGAAACGTCGGCCTCGCTTTGCTGGGATTTTCGGCGGTCGCCGGAATCGCGGCCTCGGGACTTTTACGCACAATCCACAGCCCGTCCGAGCCGCAGGCGCTGCTCGCCGCAACTTCGGTGCCGGGTTTTGGCCTGACGCGTCATGCGGCGGAAGCTCACGCCGCCTTCGCCCCGCAGGGCGGACGATGGCTCGACGTGCGCAGCGCCGATGCTGCGGTGCTCACCACCTTTGCCGTCCAGGCTGGACTTGACGCCCGCCTGCCCGCCCCGCCTGCCGGCTTGCGTCTGCTCGGCTTGCGCATGACGCCCGGTGACGGCGGACTCGCGGGGCTCGCGCTGTTTGAATCCGACAAGTCGGGACCGGTCAGCCTGTACGTGACGCGCGCGCCGCGCGGCGCCGTGCCCGGCATCGTCTTGCGCGAGACCAGCAGCCTCACGATCGCGACGTTCACGTTGGACGGCACTGCTTATGCGCTGACCGGCGCCGCCTCGCGCGACCAGATGGTCGACTGGGCGAGCGCGCTGCGCATGTCACTGCTTCAGCCGAGATCCTTGCGCGGGTCGTAAGGCTTGTCGGCCTGCCATTTGCGCATCAGCTCTTCGAGTTCGGGTGACGCCGTCTCCGGCAGCACCACGCGCAAGGTGACCAGCAGGTCGCCCGCCGGCTTGCCGTCGGCGCCCGGCAGCCCCTTGCCGCGCAGGCGCAGCGTCCGGCCGCCGTTGGTGCCCGGCGCGACGCTGAGCTCGACCTTGCCGGTGAGGGTCGGTGCCTCGACCTTGCCGCCGAGCACCGCCTCGTAAAGCGTGACCGGCAGATCGAGCCGCACGTCACGACCGTCGACCCGGAAAAACGGATGACGGGCGATCCTGATGGTGATGATGGCGTCGCCCGCCGGCGCGCCGCCCTGTCCGGGCTGGCCCTGCCCCTTGAGGCGAATCTGCTTGCCGTCCTCGATGCCGGCCGGCACCGCCACTTCCAGCGTCTTGCCGGTCGGCAGAGCCACCCGCACGCTGGCGCCGCGTACGGCGTCGGTCAGCGAGACGCTGATCGACTCGGAGACGTCCTGGCCGCGCGCAGGCTGGCGGTTACGCGCATTGCGGGCGCCGCCGCCGAACAGATCGAAAAAGTCGCTGGGGTCGAATCCGCCGCGCGCGCCGCCGGCCGCGCCGAACGGGCCGGCGCCGCCGCCGAAATCGAAATGTTCGAAGCCGCCACCCGCGCCGCCGGCGCCGCCAGCGCCACGACGGAACGGTCCGCCGCCGGCGCCAAAGCCTTCAAACCCGCGCGGCTTGCCTTCGGCGTCGATCTCGCCGCGGTCGAACTGGGCGCGCTTCTTTTCGTCGCCGAGAATTTCGTAGGCCGACGAGGCCTCGGCGAACTTCTCCTGCGTCTTCGGATCGCCCTTGTTCTGGTCCGGATGGTATTTCTTGGCGAGCTTGCGGAACGCCTTCTTGACGTCGTCAGCCGACGCCGTCTTGGCCACCCCAAGCACAGTATATGGATCACGCATATGAGCCCAATCTCCCGGCCGCCCATGAGGCGCGGACGTCAATGTCTCGACCTTTATGTGGGCTTTCCCTCCTGGGGCGCAAGATCCGTGTGAGATCAGCCCTTTTTCAGCGGCTTGACGTCGAGCACGGCCCATTCGCCACGGCGGTCGAGACAGCCCGTCCCGCGCACGGCTTCGTCGGCGCCGATCTCGCCGAGGAACGCGCGACACAGGCGCTCGTCGCGCCGATAGGCCTCGCCAACCGGCGTGAACGTGCCGGCGAGGCCGGATTTCGGATTCTTCCACGCGACGGTTTCACCCGCGCCTTTCGGATCGAGCGCCTGCGCGAGCGCCGGCAAGGCGCGGCGCCAGTCATCGAGGGCGATCTGCTCGGAGAGCGGCGACGTAAACCTCGCGATCGAGCCGGTCACGTCGTCTTTGGAAATGAACGCCGGCAAAGGAATCGCCGTCGAACATCCGGCGACTCCGGTTCCGAGCATCAGGAGGGCGATGGTCGCAATGCTGCGACCGGTCGTGCTAATGTGGGACGCAATTGACACGTTTGAGCCTGTCCGTTTCGGGGCAGCGGAATTCAGGGACCAGTGAAGCGTGAACACGTTAACGACAGGTGACTTTACGCAAGCTCACCAACCATTTGATCTCTTCGAAGCGTGGTTCGCCGAAGCCGGCGCGGCGGAGGTCAACGATCCCAATGCAATGACGCTGGCGACGGTCGACGCCGACGGCATGCCCGATGCGCGCATGGTCCTGCTGAAGGGGCTCGAGCCGCGCGGCTTCACGTTTTACACGAACAGCGAGAGCGCCAAGGGACTCGAGCTCGGGTCCAACATGAAGGCCGCGCTCATCTTTCACTGGAAGTCGCTCAGGCGTCAGGTGCGCGTGCGCGGGCCGGTGGAGATGGTCAGCGCCGCCGAGGCAGACGCCTATTTCGCCAGCCGTCCGCGCGACAGCCGCATCGGCGCCTGGGCCAGCAAGCAATCGCGTCCGCTCGAAAGCCGCTTCGCGCTGGAGAAGGCGGTGGCGCGCGAGGCCGCGCGTTTCGGACTCGGCGAAGTGCCGCGCCCGCCTCACTGGAACGGCTATCGCGTCCGGCCCGTGCAGATCGAGTTCTGGCAGGACCGGCCGTTCCGCCTCCATGACCGCGTCACCTTCCGCCGCGACGAGCCCGAGGGCGACTGGCGCAAGGAGCAGCTGTATCCGTGAGCCGCCTTTATCCCGAACGTCCGTTTCTCGCCGCCAGCGTCGCGGTGTTTCGCGACGGCCGCGTGCTGCTCGGCGCCCGCACGGCGGCGCCGGCGCCCGGCGTCTTCTCGCTGCCCGGCGGCGTCGTCGAACTCGGCGAGACGCTCGAACAGGGGGCGCTGCGCGAATTGCTGGAAGAAACGAGCGTGACCGCGCGCATCGTCGGATTCGCCGGACATACGGAAGTGCTCGATCTCGATGACGACCGCCGCGTGCGACGGCATTTCGTCGTCGCGACATTCGCGGCGCATTGGGTGGCGGGCGACGGCGTGCCGAGCGACGAGGCGCCGCAACTCGTCTGGGCCGATCCGCGCGACCTCGGCGACCTGCCGACGACCCCCGGCCTGAAACGCATTCTCGATGCGGCCTGCGCCGTGATAGAATCGGCGCGATGAAACAGTTTGTTCCGATTGCGCTCGCTCTCCTGCTGGCGTCGCCCGCACTGGCGCAGCAGCGCGAGGGGCCGCGCGCCGCCACGCGCACCGCGCCACCGAGCGCAGCGCCTACGCCCGCGCCCGCGCCGCC
>JAQGKM010000027.1 GCA_028290125.1 Hyphomicrobiales bacterium
GCGCTGTCGTCGGTCGACAATGCGGTCGCGGTGCTGCGCCGCGCGCGCAAGGCCTTCGATACTGCGCTCACCGGCTACGAGCTGATGGCGGGCGTCTGCCTCGACATGGTGCACACATGTTTCCCGCAGCAGAAGCTGCCCTTCGCCGATAGGCCCGTCTGGTACGCGCTTCTTGAAATCTCGGACTCCGAAGGCGAGGAGCATGCGCGCGGCATGTTCGAGGCCATGCTGGGCGAAAGCT
The DNA here is from genome assembly GCA_028290125.1 of Hyphomicrobiales bacterium. Classification (GTDB taxonomy): domain Bacteria; phylum Pseudomonadota; class Alphaproteobacteria; order Rhizobiales; family Beijerinckiaceae; genus Terripilifer. Next base: position 242 of record JAQGKM010000027.1, read on the forward strand.
TCGAGGCTGGCGAGATCGACGACGCGGTGATTGCCGAGAACCTCCAGCAGTCGAAGGATCTCTGGCATCTCCGCGAAAGCATCACGCTGGCGCAGGCGCAGGCGGTGAAGAGCATCAAGCACGACATCTCCGTGCCGGTGTCGCGCATCGCCGAGTTCATCGCCACGACCGACGCCGCCTGCCACGAGCGGTTTCCCGGCCTGCTCAACATGACCTTCGGGCATCTCGGCGACGGCAATCTGCATTACAACGTCGGCACGTCCGACACCTTCACGCCCGCCGACATGGCGCGCGACTATGATGCGATCTACAATCTGGTGCATGACGCCGCGCACGCCTTCGCGGGGTCGATCAGCGCCGAGCACGGCATCGGGTCCTTCAAGATCGACGAGATGCCCCGCTACAAGGCGCCGCGCGAACTCGATCTCATGCATCGCGTGAAGGCGGCGTTCGATCCCGGCAACATCCTGAACCCGGGAAAAGTCCTGCGCTGAGGCCGTTTAACCCTCCCCCTTGTGGGGAGGGCGACTCGGCGTAGCCGAGCGGGGTGGGGGTCGTGAGGCCTTGCCGTCCTGATCGTGATCGCCGCGAAGCCGTTGATAAATGCGTCGACCCCCACCCCTAGCCCCTCCCCACAAGGGGGAGGGGGACACGATGCGTCGCTCGCGGCCACGTCTCTCAATGACAGCCGCCCTTGCGAGCGCAGCGAAGCAATCCGGAGGCCTCACGTGAGGCCAAGATGGATTGCCGCGTCGCTGCGCTCCTCGCAATGACGAGGCTGTTTGTCGTACTCGCGACAACTTACTGAATCCAAGAAGAAATCCCTGTCACATCCGTGTCACTGCCGGCTCTTAGAAAGGGCGTGTTCCGGAGCCGCTCCGGGGCTACGGCCTGCAAGGGCAGGCCGTGATGTCCGATGACCGAAAGGGCCTTCCATGGACCTCGCCAAAATCCTCCGCACCGCCGTCATGGCCGCCGCCGCCGTCTCCGTTACCGTGAGCGCGCAGGCTGCCGACATCACGGGCGCTGGCGCCACCTTCCCTTATCCGATCTATTCCAAGTGGGCTGACGCCTACAAGACCGCCACCGGCATGGGCCTGAACTACCAGTCCATCGGCTCGGGCGCCGGCATCAAGCAGATCCAGGCCAAGACCGTGACCTTCGGCGCCACCGACGCGCCGCTCAAGGGCGAGGCGCTTGCCAAGGACGGCCTCGTCCAGTTCCCGATGGTCATGGGCGCCATCGTGATGGTGGTGAACATCGACGGCGTGAAGCCGGGCGAACTCGTCCTCGACGGCAAGACCGTCGGCGACATCTATCTCGGCGCCATCAAGAAGTGGGACGACGCCGCCATCAAGAAGCTCAACCCCTCGCTGACGCTGCCCTCGACCGCCATCACGGTCGTGCGCCGCTCGGACGGCTCGGGCACGTCGTTCAACTTCACCGATTATCTCGCCAAGGTGAACGCGGACTGGAAGTCCAAGGTCGGCGTCGGTCAGGCTGTCGAATGGCCGGTTGGCGTTGGCGCCAAGGGCAATGAAGGCATCGCCGGCAACGTCGCCCAGACCAAGGGCGGCATCGGCTACGTCGAATACGCCTACGCCAAGCAGAACAACATGACGTTCGCCGCGCTGGTCAACGCCTCGGGCAAGACTGTCAAGCCGACGCTCGCCGCCTTCCAGGCTGCGGCCTCGAACGCCGACTGGACCAAGGAGCCGGGCTTCTACCAGATCCTGACGAACCAGCCGGGCGACGCCTCGTGGCCGATCACGGCCGCGACCTTCATCCTCATGTACAAGCAGCCGACCGACAAGACGGCCGCCGCCGATGCGCTCAAGTTCTTTACTTGGGCCTACGACAACGGTGACAAGATGGCTGAAGACCTCGACTACATTCCCATGCCCGAAAACGTCGTGAAGTTGGTCAAGGATACCTGGGCCAAGGACATCCAGTCCAAGTAAGGTTCAAGGGGAGGAGGGCGCGCGCCTTCCTCCTCTCTTTCACTTCCGGACTGGATTGAGACGCATGCCGTTAGATCTCGATGAACGAAACGGGCAGGGGGTTCGAGTGACTGACATGGCCGCGCAGGCGTCGCTGCAAGAGGTGAAGCCCTACGATCGCGCCCGTGCGCTTTCGGCCTTCAAGATCGGCGACGTGACGTTCTACTGGGTGACCCGCCTGTCGGCGATCGCCGTCCTTCTCATTCTCGGCGGCATCATTTTGTCGCTCGTCGTCGGCGCCTGGCCGGCGATCAAGGCCTTCGGCCTCGAATTCCTCGTCACCCGCCGCTGGGCGCCCAACCTCGAGCCGACGCCTGTGCTCGGCGCGCTCGGCCCGATCTACGGCACGCTGGTGACGTCCTTCCTCGCCATGCTGATCGCCGTGCCGGTCGGACTGGGCATCGCCGTGTTCCTCACCGAGTTCTGCCCGCCGGTGCTGCGCCGTCCGGTCGGCATCGCGATCGAATTGCTCGCGGGCATTCCCTCGATCATCTACGGAATGTGGGGCTTCTTCGTGCTCGCGCCGTTCATGACCGATCACTTCCAACCGTTCTTCATCAATCTCTTCGAAGGCGTGCCGGTGCTCGGGACGATCTTCGCCGGACCGCCATCCTACCTGTCGCTGTTCAACGCGTCGGTGGTGCTGGCGATCATGATCCTGCCGTTCATCACGGCGATCTCGCGAGACGTCTTCTCGACCGTGCCCCCGATGCTGAAGGAATCTGCTTACGGGCTCGGCTGCACGACCTGGGAAGTGGTGCGCAATGTCGTCGTTCCGTTCACCCGCGCGGGCGTTCTGGGCGGCGTCATGCTGGCGCTCGGCCGCGCGCTCGGCGAGACGATGGCCGTGACCTTCATCATCGGCAATTCCTTCCAGATCAACGGATCGATCTTTTCGCCCGGCACCACGATCTCCGCGGCCATCGCCAGCGAGTTCGGCGAGGCGTCGGGGCTGCACATGTCGGCGCTGATCCTGCTCGGACTGCTGCTCTTCGTCCTGACCTTCATCGTTCTCGCCTGCGCGCGCCTGATGCTCGCACGCCTTGACGCAGCGGCGGGGAAATAAGCCCATGAACGCTCCCTCGACTTCCTTCCACACGCCGTCCGCACGGGCGATCTACGGCTCGCGCGCCCGCACCGACAAGATCGTGCGCGTGCTCTGCGTGCTGGCGGCGGCCTTCGGCCTGCTCTGGCTGTCGCTGATCCTGTTCACGCTGTTCTGGAATGGCCTGGCGGGCCTGCACTTTTCGGTGTTCACCGAAATGACGCCGCCGCCCGGCTCGACGACCGGCGGTCTCGCCAATGCGATCTTCGGCTCGATCCTGATGACGATCATCGGCGTCGGCATCGGCGCGCCGCTCGGCCTGTTCGCCGGCACCTATCTGGCGGAATACGGCCGCCACGAGAAGCTCAGCTTCTATGTGCGCTTCATCAACGACATCCTGTTGTCGGCGCCTTCCATCGTCATCGGCCTGTTCATCTACGGCGCGGTGGTGGTGCCGATGGGCGGCTTCTCGGCGCTGGCCGGTTCGCTGGCGCTGGCGGTGATCGTGGTGCCGGTGGTGGTGCGCACGACCGAAGACATGCTGCTGCTGGTGCCCAACCAGTTGCGCGAAGCGGCGTCCGCGCTGGGGCTTCCGCGCTCCTACGTCATCCGCTCGATCGCCTACAAGGCGGCGCGCACGGGCCTCATCACCGGCATCCTTCTCGCCACCGCACGTGTGGCCGGCGAGACCGCGCCCTTGCTGTTCACCGCTCTGTCGAACCAGTTCTGGAACGCAAACCTGCTGACCACGATGGCGAACCTGCCGGTCACCATCAACAATTTCGTGCAGAGCCCTTACGAATACTGGCGTCAGCTCGCCTGGACGGGCGCGCTGCTGATCACACTCGCTGTGCTGGCGTTGAACATCTTCGCCCGCCTGCTTGCCGCGGAAAGGAAGAAGTCGTGAGCGACGTTCAAGTCATGCCCCAGACCTCCGGACATGCGCCGGCCGCCGGGCGCGCCGCGCCAGTCAAACTTGAAGTGCGCAACCTCGATTTCTTTTACGGGGCCAACAAGGCGCTGAAGAACATCAACCTGCGTCTCGAGACCAACAGTGTGACGGCCTTCATCGGCCCGTCGGGCTGCGGCAAGTCGACGTTGCTGCGCGTGCTGAACCGCATGTACGATCTTTATCCGGGCCAGAAAGCCGAGGGCGAGGTGCTGCTCGACGGCGAGAACATTCTCAACCCCGGCGTCGACCTCAACCTGCTGCGCGCGCGCGTCGGCATGGTGTTCCAGAAGCCGACGCCGTTCCCGATGACGATCTACGACAACATCGCCTTCGGCATCAAACTTTACGAGAACCTCTCGAAGAGCGAACTCGACGGTCGCGTGGAACATGCGCTGCGCGGCTCCGCGCTCTGGAACGAAGTGAAGGACAAGCTGAACGCCAGCGGTCTTTCGCTGTCGGGCGGCCAGCAGCAGCGTCTGTGCATCGCGCGCACGGTCGCCATTCAGCCCGAAGTCATCCTGTTCGACGAGCCGTGCTCGGCGCTCGATCCGATCTCGACCGCGAAGGTGGAAGAGCTGATCGACGAGCTGAAGGCGAAGTACACGATCGCCATCGTCACCCACAACATGCAGCAGGCCGCGCGCGTCTCCGAGCACACGGCCTTCATGTATCTCGGCGAACTCGTCGAATTCGACGAAACGCAGCGCATCTTCACGGCTCCGTCGATGCGCCAGACGCAGGACTACATCACCGGCCGGTTCGGCTAAGCGGCAAGAGGATCACCTGATGAGCGAACATACAGTCGCTTCCTACGACAAGGAACTCGGCCAGCTTGGCCGCTACATCGCCGAAATGGGCGGTCTGGCGGAGAAGATGATTTCTGACGCCATGGACGCCTTGCTGTCGATGGATGTCGAACTTGCACGCGCGGTCGTCTCGACCGACCAGCGGCTCGACACGTTGCAGCGCCAGATCGAGGAACTCGCCATCCTGACCATCGCGCGCCGGCAGCCGATGGCTGTCGACCTGCGCGAGATCGTCGCTGCGATCCGCGTGTCGGGCGATCTCGAACGCGTCGGCGACCTCGCCAAGAACATCGGCAAGCGCACGCTGAAACTCGCCGAGGAGCCGCGCATCCCGCGCGCCGCCATCGGCCTGAAGCACATGGGCGAGAGCGTCCAGCTTCAGCTGAAGAACGTGCTCGATTCCTATGCCGGCCGCGACATCGAAAAAGCGCGCGCCGTCTGGGAGAACGACGCCGAGCTCGACGCGATGGAAGATTCGGTGTTCCGCGATCTGCTGACCTTCATGATGGAAGATCCGCGCAACATCTCGTTCTGCACGCATCTGCTGTTCTGCTCGAAGAACCTCGAGCGCGCCGGCGATCATGCGACCAACATCGCCGAGACCGTCTACTTCCTGGTGACGGGCCAGAACCTGCCGATGGATCGCCCGAAGGGCGCCAGCAGCAGCATGATGACCACGGCCAAGTAGGACCGCAGGCATGAACACGCGCGACGAGGCCAACAGGCCTCGCATTCTGATCGTCGAAGACGAGGCTGCGCTGGGTCTTCTGCTGACCTACAACCTCGAGGCGGAAGGCTACCTCGTCGAACGCTGCGACCGCGGTGACGAGGCCGAGCTCAGGCTTCTGGAAAGTCCGCCCGACCTCATCGTTCTTGACTGGATGTTGCCCGGCATTTCCGGCATCGAGATCTGCCGTCGGCTGCGGGCGCGCGACGCCACGCGCGCGCTGCCGGTCATCATGCTGACGGCGCGCGGCGAGGAAGGCGAACGCATCCGGGGTCTCTCTGTCGGCGCCGACGACTATGTGGTCAAGCCGTTTTCGGTGCCCGAGTTGATGGCCCGCGTGCGCGCGCTGCTGCGGCGCGCGAGCCCCGAGCGAATCGCCGGACGCCTCGCCGCGGGCGACATCGAACTCGATCGCGAGACGCGCCGTGTGCGTCGGGGCGGCCGGGAAATTCATCTCGGCCCGACCGAATTCCGCCTGCTCGACTACCTTCTGGAAAAGCCCGGGCGCATCTTCACGCGCGCGCAATTGCTGGACGCGGTGTGGGGCATGTCAGCCGAGATCGACGAGCGCACTGTCGACGTTCATGTCGGGCGCCTGCGCCGCGCCTTGTCGCGGGGCCGCGAGACCGACCCGATCCGCACGGTGCGGGGCGCGGGTTACGGCTTCGACGAGATGTTCGGCCGCGCGTAACATAACCAGCGCAGGTCTCCCTCAAATGGCGCAGGTCAAGTCAAAGCGTTAGCGTCGAACTTGCTTTTTGAATAAGACTGCTCTGCAGCTGCCCCCTTCCTGAGCCGGGGGCGGCAGGGAGCATTCAAGATGTGGGCCTATCTGAAAGACCTGCTCGATTCCGACTCGCTGTCTCCCCACGGAATCTGCCTGCTCTGGCGGCCGGAGTTGATCTGGACCCACGTCGTTTCGGACTTCCTGATCGGCGCCTCGTATTTCTCGATTCCGGTCTTTCTCGGCTACCTCGTCTGGAAGCGTCCGGACATCAGCTTCAACTGGGTGATCTGGTGTTTCGCCGTGTTCATCCTGGCCTGCGGCACCACGCATTTCTTTTCGATCTGGACATTGTGGGCGGCCGACTATGGCGTCGAGGCGATCATCAAGGTCGTGACCGCCGCCGCCTCCATCGCGACAGCGGTGCTTCTGTGGCCATTGCTGCCGAAGGCGCTGTCCTGGCCCTCGCCGACGCAACTTGCAGCCGCCAACGGCGAGCTGATTGCGCTCGTCGCCGAGCGCGATGCCGCGCTCGCGGCCCTGCGCCGTGAGGCCGGCGAGCGCGCGCGGGCCGAAGAGATGCTGCGTCAGGCGCAGAAGATGGAAGCGCTCGGCCAACTCACCGGCGGCGTCGCGCATGACTTCAACAATCTGCTCACCGTCATCTCGATGAATCTCGACCGGATTGAGCGCGCCAGCCCGGCGGCGGTCGAGGGCGTGCTCGCGCGTTCCGTCCACCATGCCCGCTCGGCCGCCGAAAAGGCCGGCAGCATCACGGCGCGCATGCTCGCCTTTGCGCGCAAGGAGCCCATCAATCCCAAGCCATTCGACGTGCGCACCGCCGTGCGGGACATCGAGCCATTCCTGCGCGACGTCGTGCGCGGCCAGAACAACCTCGTGCTGGATTTCTCCGAGGCGCCATGCCCGGCGTTCGCGGATCCGCACCAGTTCGACAATGCGGTTCTCAATCTGGCGATCAACGCCCGTGACGCGCTTGCCGAGGGCGGCGAGGTGCGTATCAGCGTGGCGCCCGATGCCGGTTTCGTGCGCATTGAAGTCTGCGACGATGGTGTAGGCATGAATGAAGACGTCAGGGCGCGTGCGTTCGAGCCTTTCTTCACGACCAAGAGCGTCGGCAAGGGGTCGGGGCTCGGACTCAGTCAGGTGTTTGGGTTCGTGCAGCAGTCGCATGGCGAAATCGCGATCGAAAGCACGGTGGGGAAAGGCACGCGCGTCATCATGCGCCTGCCACAGATGGAGCGCACCGCGTGAGTGCTGAAAGCGTGAAAAAGCGCGTGCTCGTGGTCGACGACGAGGACATGGTGCGCGACGTCGTCATCTGGGTGCTGGAAGACCTCGGCTTCGAGGTGATGGGCGCGAGCAGCGGCGACCAGGCCGTCGACCTGATCGCGCCGGGCGCGATCGACCTTTTGCTGACCGACATCCGCATGCCCGGCAGGCTCGATGGCTGGACGCTCGCCGAGAAGGCGCGCGAAACCATTCCGGACCTGCCGGTGATCTACGTCAGCGGCTTCAGCCACGAGCCGCCCCGCATGGCCAAGGGCAGCATCTTCGTGCAGAAGCCGCTGCGCACCGAAACCCTGCGGCGCGCGATGCAAGACATCGGCTTCCTGTGATCAGCCTTTCGGCGGCGTGATTTCGCGCAGATGCGCCAGCACATCGTCGACATGCAGCACGTCGGCATATTTGTGGTGCATGTCGAACAGGTTGACCTTGTGGGTCAGCGGCGCGCGGTCGAACGTGCATTCCTCGACGACACTGACATGGTAACCCGCCGAGAAACCTTCGACGACGCTGGCGCGCACGCAGCCCGATGTCGCTTCGCCCAGCACGATGAGGCTGCGCACGCCGAGCAGCGCGAGATGCGACTTCAGCGGCGTGCCTTCGAAGATGCTGGCGCGCTGCTTGCGGATGACGATGTCTTCCTTGCGCACCTCGAAGGCTTCGTAGATGCCGTAATCGTCCGGGCCTGGCGTGAACTGGCGGCGCTTGGTCGAGATGGCGTCAGCGGGGCGGTTGTTGGGCGCGACATCCTTCGTGCAGAAGATGATCGGCACGCCGGCGGCGCGCGCGGCGGCAAGCACCGCCTGCGTCGGCGCGATCGCCTGATGCGCGTAGATCCCGCAGGAGTTCGGATAAGTCGCGTCGAGTTCGTAAGGCGAGTGCGGCCCGCCGCGATAGACGATGTTGTAGAGATCGATGGCGAGGACGGCGGCGTTCGGCCCGATGTAGGTCTCGCGGACGTAGGTCTCGTAGAGTTTCAGGTCTTCCGCCGGAACGACGTCCTTCCAGCAATGATCCTCGAAACGTTCCTTGCCGATCTTCATCGCGATCCTCCTGTGTCGCGCTTTTGTAGACGCCACGGCGGCTTCGCGCCAGACGCCTTGACACATCCGCCGCCTGCGACCGCTAATGTCGGCGCCACGCGCGCCCGAGACGCTGCGGGCAGGGGAAGTTCATGACAGCCACGCGTGCGCCGCTCGAGATCGCGGAACAGGGATATTTCTTCGTCGGCGGCGAATATTTCGATGCGCCTGACGGCCGGTTCATGTCCGGGCAGATGTATGTCGAATTCCAGATTCCGCACCGGCGCACGCAAGCGCTGCCGATCGTCATGTTTTCGGGAGGCGGGCAGAGCGGACTGAACTACACGGGCACGCCGTACGGTCGCGAAGGCTGGGCGCAGTTCTTCCTGCGACGCGGCTATGCCGTCTACGTCTGCGACCAGCCGTCCCGCGCGCGCTCACCGCATCATCCGGAAGCCGGCGCGCTGACGCGCCATTCGACCGAGCGCGTCGCGCAGCAATTCACCGCGCCGGCGCGCTCGAAACTCTGGCCGCAGGCGGAGCTGCACACGCAATGGCCGGGCGAGGGCGTTGCGGGCGATCCCGTCTTCGACCAATATTATGCACAGAGCTTTCCCTCGCTCGCGAGTTTCCCGCAGCAGCAGGCGTTGAATCGCGACGCCGGCGCCGCGCTGCTCGACAGGATCGGCTCTTCGATTCTGCTGACGCATTCGCAATCGGGCACGTTCGGCT
>JAQGKM010000043.1 GCA_028290125.1 Hyphomicrobiales bacterium
GCGCTGTCGCGCTGCACGGAGCCGGGATGCGCCCGGGCATGGGGTCATGAGTCCTCCCTTGAGTCTCTGCTCTTTTCCGAGCTTGCCCGCAGGCTATCTCCGCCGGCCTCTGCGGTAAATGGCGAATTGCCGCAAACCGCGTCGATCAATCGCGGTCGGGCGCGCCGCCCGGGAAATAGTGGCGGTACGGGCGCCCGCCATCGACGGCCTTTGCGACCGAGGGCCGCGCCAGCAGGCGCTTGCGATAGTGCGCGAGGACGGGAAACCGGCCGCCATTGGGGTGAACCCAATCGGCGTAGAACAGGCTCGGCGCGGCTGCGCAATCGGCCATCGAAAAGTCGTCTCCGGACGCCCATTCACAAGACGCCATGCGCTGATCGAGCCAGGCATAGATCGTGTCGAGTTTCGCCCGCGCCATCAGCACTGCGGCGGGATCCTTGCGTTCGTCGGGACGCAGCCTGTCGTTCACGATCTCCTGCATCACGTTCATCACGTAATTGTCCAAGATGCGGTCCAGCATGCGCACGTCGCGCGCCGCTGCCGGTTCGGCGGGGATGAGCCGCTTCGAGCCGGGCTGCGTCGCGTCGAGATGTTCGATGATGCTCGTCGCTTCCATGACCTGAAGGTCGCCGTCCACCAGCAAAGGAAACTTGGCGATCGGCCACCTGCGCCGGAGTTCTGCGCCGTTTTCCGGTTCGGACGGATCTACGTTCCGGAATTCAAACGACGCGCCGATTTCATGAAAGGCGATCAGCGCTTTCCATGTGTAGGACGAGAACGGGTGGCCGAACAAAATCATCATCGGCCCCCGCTGCCCATGTGCATCACGCTATTCGCCATCGTCGAGGGCGCTATTGCCCCGGTCCGACGACGCCGAATTTCACGCCCTGCGGATCGCTCGCGACGATGATGCGGTCGCCTCCGGGCACTTCCATCGGGCCCGCATGGACGGTTCCGCCATTCGCCCGAACCTTGTCGGCGGCGACTTCGATGTCGGGCGCGCGGAAGTAGAATTGCCAGCCGCTCCCCTGGTTGCCCGCCTTCAAGGTCGCGCCGATGATCTGTCCGGCGACTTCGACGAAGACATAGTCGCCCATGTCGCCAGGCATCGACATCTTGTCGGGGTATTTCCAGCCGAACACATCGGCGTAGAAGGCGTTGCCGGCGGCCTGATCGCTGGTCGCGAGTTCATTCCAGTTGCACTTTCCAAGCCCCATGCGCTCATAGGCGGTGCTCGTCTGCGAACTGGCGCCGCGCATGACGTAGAAGGGGTTGCCCTGCGGATCGGCGACCATCGCGGCGCGCCCCGCGCCGGGAATGTCGAACGGGGGGAGGTGTATGCTGCCGCCTTTTTCGGCAATCAGTTTCACCGTGGCATCGACATCCTCGACGCTGACATAGAACAGCCAGGTCGGCTTCGCGCCATTGCTCCGCATGGCGTCGGTGAGGGGCATCATCCCGCCGATGAAGCTGCCGTCGCCGGTCGCGATCATGCGATAGTCCATGCCGGGCGCATCGCTGGTGGCGGAGATGTTCCAGCCGATCACATCGTCGTAAAACGACTTCGATTCCGCAGCGTCATTGCTCAGCAGTTCATACCAGATGGGTGTGCCATGCGGATTAGCCATGCTCTCGCTCCCCTTCACGTTTTGCAGGAGTGTGACTCAAAGCTGGCCGGTTGGCGAGATGCCCCGAGGGACGATGCGAACCCGCGCAGCTTTGCCGAGTTGTGTCGGAGCAGCGAAGTGTCTGCCCGAGGTCGAGGTCGTCCGTGAATCTGCCGTTTAGCCGTCCCGATCGCACGACGGGCGCACCATTGCTGACCTCGGCGATCGCCTGCGCCGAGGCGGCGTTCGCGCGCGCGGAAGAGCTCGACAGGGACGACGCCTTCCCGGATGTCGAGCTTGAGCGCATGTGCGACCTGGGGTTGCTGGCCGCGCCGCTGGCGCGCGATCTCGGCGGGGCGGGCCTCGGACTCGAAGGCGAACAGGCGCAACTGACGCTCGATGTTCTGAGCGTCATCGGATGGGGGAGCCTGCCGCTCGGGCGCCTATACGAAGGGCACGTCAATGCGCTGCGCCTGATCCAGCTTTACGGATCTCCAAGCCAGGTCGATGCGCTGGCGGAAGACGTTCGCAACGGCGCGCTGTCTGGCGTCTGGAACACGCAAGGCGCCGATGGACTTAGGCTCGAGACGGACGGCGCCGGCTTCCGACTGCGCGGCCGCAAGATCTTTGCGTCGGGCGCCGGGTGGGTGACGCGTCCGGTCGTGACGGCGCGCAGGCCAGACGGGGGGCTCGTCATGGTCGCGCCGCGCTTCGAGCTGTCGGAAGCGCGGGGTCGAGCCGACCTGACCACGTGGCGCGCGCAGGGAATGCGCGCGTCTGCGAGCGGCGCCTTCGATTTCACCGGCATCGCCGTTTCGCACGACGACATCATCGGGCGGCCGGGCGATTATGAGTTGCAGCCGGCCTTTTCGGCCGGCGCGTGGCGCTTCTGCGCGGTGCAACTCGGGGGCATGGAGCGGCTGCTGGACTGCACGCGCCGCCACCTCGTCGAAACCGGACGGGCTGCCGATCCCCATCAATTGACGCGCATCGGGCAGGCTGCGACGGCCGTGCAGGGCGCGCGGCTTTGGGTCGAGGCGGCGGCGCGACAGGCCGAAAACCCGCACGACGATCCGCAGG
>JAQGKM010000044.1 GCA_028290125.1 Hyphomicrobiales bacterium
GAGCGCTCGCGGTCCGTATCCTCGATGCGCAGGTGCATCGTGCCGCCGTTGTGGCGGGCGAAGAGCCAGTTGAACAGGGCCGTCCGCGCGCCGCCAATGTGCAGGAACCCGGTCGGGGACGGGGCGAAGCGGGTGACCACGGGTTGGCTCATGCGGGCGGCTCTTCGTTCGGAGGATGGATCGATTGCGCCGAGCGTGTAGCATAGCCGGGCGCGGGGCGGGAATATGATTGCAGCCTGCCGCGCTCTGTTTCGAGTGAGCTGTTTTCGTGAGACCTGTTCTGTCCGATGTCCTGCAAGGCGCGCCCGGCTGGAGCCTGGGCCTCTGGCGCGCGCGCCCCGGACCGCAGCCGGTCGGCTGGCGGACGGCGCTCGCCGGAGCCCTGTCGGCGATGCTGTCGCAGGAGGTGCGCGAGCGGCGGCTGTTTCTCTGGCTGCCGGTCTTCTTCCTCGCGGGCATCCTCGCCTATTTCGCCGCCGCGCAGGAGCCCTCGCCGGTGGCGCCGCTCGTCGCCATGGCGTTGTTTGCTGCCGTCCATGTCTGGAGCGGGCGACGCGGCGCGATCGGCTTCTCGCGCCTGAGCCTCGTCCTGGCGTTTGTCTTCGCCGGCTTTTCGGCGGGCGTGTTGCGCACCGCCAGCATGGCCGCGCCGGCGCTCGCCGCCATCAAGGTCGCGAAGGTCACGGCGTTCGTCGAGACGGTCGATCCCCGCAAGAGCGGCGGACGACTGCTGCTGCGCGTCGGCGCCATCGAGGGTCTGGCGGCGGACGCCACGCCATCGCGCCTGCGCGTCACGGTGCGCACGCTGGACGGTGTGCGCGCCGGCGCCTTCATCCGCGCGACGATGCGGCTCGTGCCGCCGGCCGAACCCTCCGAACCGGGCGGCTACGATTTTTCCCGCGAGGCCTTCTACATGGGCATTGGCGGAGTGGGCAGCGTCGTCTCACGGGTCGAGGACGCGCCGGCCTTCGACGTCTCGGCCATTGCGCGGCTCAACGCCGCGATCGACCGCGCGCGCAACGACCTCACGGCGCGGATCGCCACTGCGATCGGCGGCGACGACGGCGCGGTCGCGGCGGCGCTCGTCACGGGCAAGCGCGGGCTGATCGGCGAGGGCGCCAACGACGTGCTGCGCGGCGCGGGCATCTATCACGTCGTCTCGATTTCCGGCCTGCACATGGTGCTGGCGGCGGGGCTCTTCATGTGGAGCCTGCGGGCGCTGCTGGCGCTCTCGCCGGCGATCGCGCTGTACTGGCCGGTGAAGAAGATCAGTGCGCTGTTCGCCATGCTGGGTGCGACGGCCTATTGCATCTTTGCAGGGTCGGAGGTCGCCACCGAGCGTTCGCTGGTGATGATCATCGTCATGCTGGGCGCTGTGCTGTGCGACAGGCCGGCTTTGTCGATGCGCAACCTCGCGATTGCGGCGTTGCTCGTGATGGCGCGCGAGCCCGAGAGCGTGATGGGGCCGAGCTTCCAGATGTCGTTCTCGGCGGTCGCCGCCATGATCGCGCTGTTCGAGCGCGGCCCCCAAGCGGAGCCCGGCGAGCGCGGGCAGGGGTGGTGGGCGCGGGTGGCGCGCGCGCTGGCCGTCATGCTGCTGACGACCTTCGTGGCGGGCGTCGCCACCGGCGCCTATGCGAGCTTCCACTTCCACCGCATCAACCCCTATTCGCTGATCGGCAATTCGCTGACGCTGCCGCTCGTCGAATTCGTGGTCATGCCGATGGCCCTGCTGGGCGTCGTGACGGGGCCGTTCGGCCTCGACGGCCCGGTGTGGTCGATCATGGGCTACGGCATCACCGGCATGATGGAGGTCTCGCGACATGTCGCGGGCATCGCCGGCTCGACGCGGTATGTGGAAGGGTTTGGCGTCGGCGCGCTGCTGACGATTTCGCTCGGGCTTATGTGGCTGACCTTGTGGCGCAGTGCGATCCGTTACGCCGGCATTCCCGTCGCTCTGGCGGGCTTGCTGATGGCGCAGGCGGCGCGGCCGCCCGATCTCGCGGTGGACGCCGCCGCGCGCAGCCTCGCGGTGCGCGGCTTTTCAGGACGCTTCGCGGTGTTGAACGGCAAGGGCAATGATTTCGCCGTGTCGCAATGGCTGCTTGGCGACGCCGATTCCCGAAAGCCCGGCGCGCCGGAGCTTGCGGGCGAGGGCCGCTGCGACGCGTCCGGCTGCGTGACCCGCCTGATCGACGGACGCACCGTGGCCCTGGTGCTGACGCCCGCCGCCCTGGCGGAAGATTGCCAGCGCGCCGACATCGTGGTGACGCGGCTGCATGTGTTCGGGCGTTGCACAGGACCTGAACTGGTGCTCGACGGCGAACATTTCGCGGCGCGCGGCGCGACCGAGTTGCGGCTTGCGCCAGATGGGAGTCTCGCGCTGCGGACGGCGCGGATCGAGACGATCGACCGGCCCTGGTCGCCCCGCAGGACGCCGCGCTTTGCACGCGCGCCTCGCCGGGAAGAGCGCGATGCGCGCGATCCGTATGAGGCCCGCGAGGAAGATGGCGACATGCGGGCGTTTGCTGCAGAGTAGACCTTGTGTGAGGCGCCCGCTTCTCCCATGGGGAGAAGCTGTCTGCGGAGCAGACTGATGAGGGGATGCGGATTCAGCAGGAGAGATGGCAACCCCTCACCCCGGCTCGGGGCTTCGCCCCGAGTCCGCCCTCTCCCGATGGGAGAGGGGGAAAAGACACGCCTCAATACTTCCGCAGCAGGCTCACGAGCTTGCCCTGGATGCGCACGCGGTCGGGCCCGAAGATGCGCGTTTCGTACGCCGGGTTTGCGGCCTCCAGCGCCACCGAGGCGCCGCGCTTGCGCAGGCGTTTCAGGGTCGCTTCCTCGTCGTCGATCAGCGCCACGACGATATCGCCGGTCTCGGCGGTGTCCTGCTTGCGAATGATGACCATGTCGCTGTCGAGAATGCCGGCCTCGATCATCGAGTCGCCGCGCACTTCCAGCGCGAAATGATCGCCGAGGCCGAGAAACTCCGGCGGCATCGGGATCGACTGGCCGCGCGACTGGATGGCCGAGATCGGCGACCCCGCGGCGATGCGGCCCATCACCGGGATCATGGCGCTCTGCATGCCCTCGTCGTCATCCTCGTCACGAGACGGCGACGGCATTGCGCGCACGCGACCGAGATCGCCCTCGATGACCGATGGCGAGAATTTCTGGGCGCGCGGCGCAGGCGCGGTGGATTCCGGCAGCCTCAGGACTTCGAGCGCGCGGGCGCGGTTGGGCAGGCGGCGGATGAAGCCGCGCTCCTCGAGCGCCATGATGAGCCGATGAATGCCGGACTTCGACCGCAGGTCGAGCGCGTCCTTCATCTCGTCGAAGGAGGGCGGGACACCCGTCTCCTTCAACCGCTCGTTGATGAAGCGGAGAAGTTCGCTCTGCTTTTTCGTCAGCATGGGTCTGTCCTCAGTCACAAGCCGTCCAGCCGCCCCGAGGCGCGCCCGAACGCAGGCGCTTTGTTCCTACCGGAATCAGCTAAACAAAGCGTGAACAAACCTAGCTGTTTTGCTTTTGTTCTGCAAGTGGGGCGGGCATATTGACAGTTCAGGCACCGAAGCTCAGCTTGGGTTTATTGCCTGAACGGAATTTTCAGAGGCTGCCTTGGCCCTTCATCTGCGCGCTTTGCTGCCATTGGCGACAGTCCTGTTCCTCGGGGCCGCCGGGGTCCACGCGCAGGATGCACCATACCGGCGGGACATCTCGCTGGCGTTTCGCATGCTCTCGCAAGATGCATACGAGGAGACCTATACCGACAGCATCACGATCAATGCGGAAGCTGCGATCTCGACCATGTCTCAGATGTCGCTGTCGGTGAACGAGCATTATTTCGAGTGGGTCGGCGTCGAGGCGGCGACGATCAAGCCGGACGGTCGTATCATCGCGGTACCGTCGGAACAGATCCTGTCGTCGTCTTCTCCGGAGTCCGCACGGCTCGGCACGTTCGAGGCGGACGTCAGGGTCAAGACAATCGTCTTTTCGGGTGTCGAAGTCGGCGACGTCCTGACCTACTCACGAACTTTGCGGAGCATCCGGCCCGTCGTGCCCGGCGGCTTCGATTACCTCATCTCGGTCCCGCCGCACGCGCGTTATGGCGACGTGCTGATCACGCTGGATGCGCCGGCCGACATGCCCTTCGCGATCCAGCGAGACGGTTTCAGTGAGGGCGCCGCTGACGCAGCCGGACGCCGTCACTACCGCTGGATGCTGCCCGAGCAGCCGCATGTCGCCACGGAGCGCGGAAGCGTGTCGTATTTTGATCACGCGCCCCATGTCGCGATTTCCAATCGCACGAGCGACGCCGTTATCGGACGATGGTTTTATTCCGTCGCATCCGACAAAGCCGCCGTGACGCCCGAGGTCACGCAGACGGTCCGCGAGGTGACGCTTGGTCTCGAGGACCGGCGAGCGCAGGCTCGCGCCATTTATGACTTCGTTTCCACAAAGGTCCGCTATTTCAACATTTCAATCGGGCAGGGCGGATGGATTCCGCACGCCGCGAACCTGGTTCTGAAGAACCGTTTCGGCGACTGCAAGGATCATGTCACGCTGATGCGCGCGATGCTCGCCGTGAAAGGCATTGCCGCCGATTACGTTCTGCTCAATGCCAGCTCCCCCATCTATCGCGCATTTCGCCCGCCGATGACGCGCTACGATCACGTCATCCTTTACCTGCCTGAGTTCGACCTCTACGCAGATCCGACCGATTTCGCGACGGCGTTCGGCGTCGTGCCTCTGAACGCTGCGGGGAAACCCGGTCTCCACATTACCGCCGACAAGGTCGACCGGCGGACCCTTCCGCACCTGAATGCTGTCAACGAGTCCGTGTCCGTGCAGGCGGTCATCAAGGTCGACGCCAATGGGCGCTATTCGGGTCACGCCACCTGGAACATGCGTGACAACGAGGCAATGCTGTTGCGCCGCTTTCTTGCATCGGCGGGAATGAAAACGCGGGCCGAGTTGATGGCCGACCTGCTTCTGCGTGCGTCGGTGCGAGGCAAGGGCGTTCTTGAAGCCGGGCGCGAGAGCGATCACACCGAGCCTTTCATCGCAAAGGTGAGCTTCAACGCCGAAAACACCTTGCTGGCGTCGCCTTCGGAGCGGTCTCCCGTTCCCTTCGGACCGCATCTTCTCGCGCTTCCGCACAGCACATACCTTCCATATCAGCGAGGCACGTATCGTCTGGATTCGATGTGCACGCCGCAGGCCTATGAGGTGTCGGTCGACATCCATCTGCATGACAGCCTGAAGTTCGGTCTGGTCCCTTTGCCGGTCCACATCGAAACCGCATGGGGTGAGTTCAGCGCATCCTATCAGGTGACTGGAAGGCATTTGCAGGTGCGGAGATCGTGGCGCATGCAATCACCCGCGATGACCTGTTCCGTCGCCGACATCGTCCGTCACATCGTGCCGCTCGCAACCACCATGAGCCGCGATGTGAACACGCGTCTGGTTGTACAGCGCGTGGAGTCCGATGGGTCGCCGCTCTAGAGCATCCGGTTCAGACCCGCAACATCCTGCACATCTCGCCAGCCTTCGCGGCCGGCGCATGGGCGTCGCGGATGATCAGGCATTGCGCTTCCGAGAGAATCCGCAGCATCGACGAATCCTGCTTGCCGAAAGCTTCCACCAGCGGATGGCCGTCGCTCAGGCCCGTTACGCGGGCGCGCAGATAGTCCTGGCGGTTGTCGTTCTCGGGCAGGTCCGAGGCGAGCACTGCGAGCTCGCTCTTGTCGTCGCCCGCCGTCGCGTCGCCCGAGAGCGCGCGCACCAGCGGCACGAGGAAGAGCAGCCCGCAGACGATGGCCGAGACCGGGTTGCCGGGCAAGCCGAGGATGCGCATGTCGCCGATGCGGCCATGCATCAGCGGTTTTCCCGGCCGCATGGCGATGCGCCAGAAGCCGAGCTCCATGCCCTCGTGCGCGAGCGCCGTCTGCACGAGATCGTGGTCGCCGACCGAGGCGCCGCCGAGCGTCACCAGCACGTCGGCGCCGCTGTCGCGCGCGTTGCGGATCGCAGCCTCGATGTCCGCAAAGCGGTCGCCCGCGATGCCGAGGTCGATCACCTCCGCGCCCGCGTTTTCGGCATAGGCCCGCACCGCGAAGGTGTTGGAGGCGACGATCTGGTCGGGGCCGATGTCCTCGCCCGGGCGCACGAGCTCGTCGCCCGTCGCGAGCAGCGCGACGCGCGGCTGGCGGGTGACCGGCAGGGCGGGGTGGTTCATCGCCG
>JAQGKM010000111.1 GCA_028290125.1 Hyphomicrobiales bacterium
CGGCAAACAACTCCTGATAACGCGAGGCTCGCTCACGACCTTCTCGATCGCCAACGATGTCGCGAAATAATTCGCGATCCTGCCGGCATTGTTCGTCGCCACCTATCCGCCACTCGGCGCGCTGAACGTCATGCGGCTCGCCTCGCCGCAATCGGCGATCCTGTCCGCCGTGATCTTCAACGCCCTGATCATCATCGCGCTCATCCCGCTCGCCCTGCGGGGCGTCGCCTACCGGCGTGTCGGCGCGAGTGCGCTGCTCAGCCGCAACCTGCTCGTCTACGGGCTTGGCGGCCTCGTCCTGCCCTTCATCGGCATCAAGGCGATCGATCTCGTCGTCGCCGCGCTTCACCTGGCCTAAAGGAGGCCCCAATGATCCAGCATCTCCGCCCGGCGCTTGCGCTCACCGCCCTGTTCACTCTCCTGACCGGCGTCGCCTATCCGCTGGCGATCACCGGCGCCGCCGCCGTCATGGCGCCCGGCAAGGCCGGCGGCTCGCTGATTTCGCGCAATGGCGTGGTAGTCGGCTCCGCGCTGATCGGGCAAAACTTCGAGGCGCCGCGCTACTTCCATCCGCGCCCTTCGGCGACCAGCGCGCCCGACCCTGCCGACGCGTCGAAGACCATCGACGCGCCCTATAACGCCGGCAATTCGTCGGGCTCGAACTTGGGGCCACTCTCGCAGAAGCTGGTCGATCGCGTGAAGGGCGACGTCGCCGCGCTGGCGCAGCCCGGCGCCGTGCCGGCCGACGCCGTGACAACCTCCGGATCGGGGCTCGATCCACACATCTCGCCTGCAACGGCGCTGATGCAGGCGCCGCGCGTGGCGCGCGAACGCAATCTGCCGGAAGAGCGCGTCAGAAGCCTCGTCGCGGCCCATGTCGAGACGCCGCTGTTTGGCATTCTCGGCGAACCGCGCGTCAACGTTCTGCTCCTCAACATGGCGCTCGATCGGGTAAGCTCGCCGTAAGGAGACACCGCCACCCATGGCCAGACGCGCGCGCGACCCTGAAAGCCGCCCGGACCCGGACGCGCTGCTTGCGCTGACGGCCCGGGAGGGGCGTGGCCGCCTCAAGGTCTTCCTGGGCGCCGCGCCGGGCGTCGGCAAGACCTTCGCCATGCTGCAGGGCGCCCGACGCCTCGCGCAGGATGGCGTCGATGTCGTCATCGGTCTTGTCGAAACGCATGGGCGCAGCGAGACGGCCGATCTGCTGGCGGGCCTCGAAATCCTGCCGCGCCGACCGGTCGATCATCACGGGCGCGCCTTGCTGGAGTTCGATCTCGACGCCGCGCTGGCTCGGCATCCCGCGCTGCTCGTGCTCGACGAGCTGGCGCACAGCAATCCTGCCGCATGCCGGCATCCGAAGCGCTGGCAGGATGTCGAGGAACTGCTGGGCGCCGGCATCGATGTCTGGACGGCGCTCAACATCCAGCATCTCGAAAGCCTCGCCGATGTCGTGGCGCGCATCACCGGCGTCACGGTGCGCGAGACCGTGCCCGACAAGGTGCTGCAGCAAGCCGACGACGTCGTGCTCGTCGACATAACGCCCGACGAACTGATCGCGCGCCTGCACGACGGCAAGATCTACATTCCCGAGACGGCGCGACGCGCAACGCAGAATTTCTTCACGCCCGCAAATCTCACCGCGCTGCGTGAACTGGCGCTGCGCCGCACGGCCGACCGCGTCGACGATCAAGTCGCCGACTTCGCGCGCGGACAGGCGCTCGAAGGGCCGTGGGGCACCGCCGAACGCTTGCTCGTCTGCATCGGTGATGACGCACGCGCCGACCATCTCGTGCGCTACGCGAGCCGCCTCGCCATCGGGCTCAACGCGACATGGCTTGCTGTCCACATGATCCGCCCCGGCGCCGACGGCGATCCGGCGCGCCAGACGCAGATCATGAACACGCTGCGGCTTGCCGAGCGGCTCGGCGCGGAGACCACGCAGATCACCGCGCAGGATTTCGCGGCGGACCTGATCAGGCTCGCCCGGCGCGAGAACGCGACGCAGATCGTCGTCGGCCAGGCGCAGGCCAGCCTGACGCGCTTTGCGCGACGCTCGCTGGCAGACCGGCTGATCCGCGACTCGGGCGACATCGCCATTCATGTGACGCCAACGCAAGGACCGCCGCCGCGCCGCACCTGGACGCCTGCCGCCTGGCTGTCGCGCACAGGACTGGCGTTCGATGCGATTGCTGCCGCGGCGTCGACCGCGCTCGCCATCGCCTTCGGGCATCTGCTCGGCGTCTGGCTGACACTGCCGAACGTGTCGATGATCTTCCTCGCGGCAGTTCTGTTCTGCGCGCTGCGGCGTGGGACACGCGCCGCCGTGCTCGCGGCGATGCTGTCGTTCTTCGGCTACAATTTCTTCTTCATCGAGCCGCGCCACACTTTCACGGTCGCGGCGCCGCACGAAGTCTTCGCCCTGCTGGTGTTCCTCGTCGTCGCGATCCTGACAGGCTCGCTCGCCGGGCGTGTCCGGCATCAGGCCGAAACGGTGGCGCGGCGCGCCTCGGCCACGCAATCGCTCTACGAATTCACCCGCAAGATGTCGGCGGCCTCGACAGCCGACGACGTGCTCTGGGCGGCGGCTGCGCATATCAACAAGACGTTCGCCGCCCGCGCCCTTCTTCTCGTTCCAGACAAAGACGATCTTCAGCTGCGAGCAGCTTGGCCGCCGGAAGAGCATCTCGACGCCGGCAACCGAAGCGCGGCCCAATGGGCGCTGACGAAGGGCGAGCCTGCGGGCTGGCGGACGCAGACGCTTCCCAATCTCACCATGCAATACCGCCCGCTGCGTAGCCCGCGCGCAATCCTCGGCGTCTGCGGCTTCGGTCCGGCGGAGAGTACGCACGAACTCGGCAGCGAGGACGAGCGCATGCTGGCCGCGATCCTCGACCAGACGGCGATTGCGCTCGACCGGGCGCTGCTCGTCGATGAGGCCATCAAGGTGGCGGCCCTGCAGGAGAACGAGTCGATCCGCGATGCGCTGCTCGCGTCGCTGTCGCATGACTTGCGCACGCCGCTCGCCACGATCACGGGCGCGGTCACGAGCCTGCGCGAACTCGGCGCGCAGATGTCCGAGGAGCAGCAACGCGAACTGCTCCAGTCCATCGAGGCGGAAAGCGCGCGCCTCTCGCGCTTTGTCGCCAACCTGCTCGACATGTCGCGCATCGAGTCCGGCGCGCTGAAGGTTCGCCGCGACTGGGTCGACGTCGGGGACGCGGTGCGTGGCGCCGTCGAGCGCAGCCGCAAGGCTTTCCCGCAAAATCCCACCAACCTCAGCATCGAGCCGGGGCTGCCTTTCATCCGCGGCGACGCCAGCCTGCTCGAGCAGGTGCTGTTCAATCTGCTCGACAATGCGCATAAATACGCCGGAGACGTCGGCGCCATCGTTCATGCGCGCCGCGAGGATGGCAATGTGCTGATCAGCGTGACGGACGAAGGCCCGGGAATCCGCCCGGCGGACCTCGAACGGATCTTCGAGAAATTCTACCGCGGCGGCCGCAACGACGGGCGACGCGCGGGCACGGGACTTGGCCTGTCGATCTGTCGGGGGATCGTCAACTCGATGGGCGGCACGATCGAGGCGCAAAGCCCCGCGATACGCCGCCGTGGCACCCGCATGGTCATTCGCATTCCGGTCGCCGAAATGCCGGCAAACGGAGGCGTCGCATGAGCCTGCATCGCATTCTCGTTGTCGATGACGAACCGCAATTGCAGCAACTCCTGCGCGTCGCGTTGACGGCGGCGGGATACGAGGTCATCCAGGCCACGACCGGCGTCGAAGCCCTGAGGCTTGCGGCCACGGCGGCGCCGGACGCCATCATCCTCGATCTCGGTTTGCCGGACCGCGACGGCAAGGACGTGCTGCGCGACCTGCGCGCTTTCTCCAGGACACCTGTTGTCGTCCTCTCGGCGCGCGATCGCGAGGCCGAGAAGATCGCGGCGCTCGATCTCGGCGCCGACGACTACGTCGAGAAGCCTTTCGGCATCGGCGAACTGATGGCGCGCCTGCGAGCCGCCGCGCGGCACGCGACGGCGGAAAAGCAGGAGCATGTGCGTCTCCAGTTCGGAGATCTCGCGATCGATCTCGACCGCCGCCTCGTGACACGCGGCAAGGAAACCGTTCATCTGACGCCCAAGGAATACGACCTGCTCGCCAATCTCGCCCGCCACGCCGGACGCGTCGTCACGCATCGCCAGATCCTCTCGGCCGTGTGGGGGCCGGCACATCATGACGACACGCAATATCTGCGCGTCTTCATCGGCCAGCTGCGCGCCAAGATCGAGCCCGACCCGTCGGCGCCCACATTGATCCGTACGGAACCCGGCGTCGGCTACCGTTTTGCAGAACCCGCAGGGACGGATTGATCCCTCCACTCACAGTTTCACGACAAGGAAGACCCATGCCTGTTCCCACTGACCTCGCCCCGATGGCCGCCGACATTCGCCAGATGCTGGCGCCGACCGGCGTGCTGCGCGCAGCGATCAACATGTCGAACTTCCTGCTCGTTTCCGAACGGACGCCCGATGGCGGACCCGCCGGCGTATCGCCCGACATGGCGGCGGCCATTGCGAAAACCCTCGGGTTGCAGCTGCAGTATCTCCCCTACCCCGATCCCGGTTCGCTCGCCGATCGCGCCGGCGCCGACGACTGGGACATCGCGCTCATCGGCGCAGAGCCGCAGCGCGCCGAGGCGATCGCCTTCACCGCGCCGTATGCGGAAATCGAGGCGACCTATCTCGTGCCGGCCGGCTCCGCGATCCAGCGCGTCGAGGACGTCGACACGGCCGGGCGGCGCATCGCCGTCGCCGAACGCACCGCCTACGGGCTCTGGCTCGATCGCAACATCAAGCAGGCTGACCTCGTCCATGCGAAGGGCGTGGACGCGAGTTTCGATCTGTTGGCGGCGGGCGGCGTCGATGCGCTGGCAGGGCTGCGCGCCCGGCTCATCACCGACGTGGAAAAGCTGCCCGGCGCGCGCCTGCTCGAGGGCCGCTTCATGACGGTGCAGCAGGCCATCGGCGTTCCCAAGGCGAAGCAGAGCGCGGCGGCCTGGCTCGAGACCTTCGTGCAATCTGCAAAGGATCAGGGCTTCGTCGCCGAACTGATCGAAAAATTCGGCGTCAACGGATTGAGCGTCGCCAGCTGAACGCGGCGCGTCACCGCGTGAAACGGACCGGCACGACGAGCGCGACGCTGGCGCCCATCTCGGGTGGCGGCGCGGGCACGGGCGAGGCTCGGCGCACGAGCGCCAGGGCTTCCTGATCGAGCGTCGAGTCGCCGGAGCTCCCTGCGAGAGAGGCGGAAACGACCTGTCCGCCGCCGCCGATGCGGAACGACACGCGGGCGACGCCAGACGCGCCGTTCGACGTCGGCTTCTTGAACCGGTTCAGATGCGCGGCGACCTGGCTCTGCCAATTCGCACGCGCCGCCGGAGACACGCCCGCAGCGCCTGCCGCAGTCGTGCTTCGCTGCGCCTGCGCTGACGTGCTGGCGGGCGCCGTCCGCTGCTGCGCGACCTTGCGCGGCTCGGGCTTCTTCACCACCGGCTTGTCGGGCTTCGAGCGCACCTGCTCGACGATCTTTTTCGGCTTCGGCGGCGGCGGCGTCGGCTTGGGCGGCAAGACAACGGCATCGGGCGGCGGCGGAGTGGGCGTCGGTGGCGGCGTCGGCAATTCGGGCATCGGCTCGACCGGCGTCACGGGCTCCGGCGGCGGCGGCTCTTCGACGGGCGGCTCGGTTTCCGCCACGTCGGGCACGGGTTCGGGCACCTGCTCTTCGGGCTGCGCTTCCTCGCCGGGCGGCACATCCGCCGGCGGCGCCTGGCTGACGGCAGGCGGCTCGAGATCGATCATGATCGCATTGTCTGGAATGCCGGGAGCGACGTCGGGTCTGGGCCAGTTCAACGCCGCAAGCATCAGGCCTGCATGCGCGCACACGACGATGAGCGCAGCGGACCACCAGCGAATGGCGCCGGACTCTTCCGTCGACGCGCGATGATCCAGAACCATCGTCATGGCGTGGCGCCGGGCGTCGGTGTGGGAGGCGCGGCGCCGTTGACGTCTTCCTGTCCGACGAGCGCAATCTTGAGATAGCCCGATGTGCGAAGGAGGTTCATAACCTTCATGAGCTCGCCATAGGCGACGGTCTGGTCGGCGCGCAGAAACACGCGCTGGTCGCGATCGTTCGACGTCTGCTGATCGAGCGTCGCCTGCAGCGCCTCGCGCGACAGCGGCTCGTTGCCGAGCGCCAGCGTGAGGTCTTCCTTCACGGTGAGGAACACGGGCTTGTCGGGCCGCGGCTGCGGCGGCGCATTGGATGTCGGCAGATCGACCGCGACATCGACCGTCGACAACGGCGCCGCCACCATGAAGATGATCAGCAGCACGAGAATGACGTCGATGAACGGCGTTACGTTGATTTCGGCGACTTCGCCGAATTCGTCGCCGCTGTCTTTCAAGCTCACGCCCATGACGTTACTCCGCCAGACGGACGGCGGGGCGCGGCGCAGCGGCGCGCTGGGCCTGGGCCTGCGCCTGTGCGCGGGCATGATCGAGTTCGGCCCTGTCGAGATCGCGCGACACGTGCTGAAGCACTTCGCCGGAGGCGTCGGCGAGAAGCGCACGATAGCTGGCGAGCGAGCGGGCAAAGACATTGTAGACGATGACGGCCGGAATGGCGGCGACGAGGCCGATCGCCGTCGCCAGAAGCGCTTCCGCGATGCCCGGCGCCACGACCGCAAGGTTGGTCGTCTTGGTCTGGCTGATGCCGATAAAGGCGTTCATGATGCCCCAGACCGTGCCGAACAGGCCGACGAAGGGCGCCGTGGCGCCGATCGTCGCGAGCAGGCCAGTGCCGCGCGCCATCTTGCGGCCCGCGCCCGCATCGATGCGCGACAGCGCGATCGCGACGCGCTCCTTGATGCCGTCCGCCGTCAGATATTCCGAGCGCTGCAACTCATCGGCAGCCTTGTGGACGAGATGCATGACCGTGCCCCGGCGCAGTTGGGGCGTCTCCAGCGCGGCCGCCGCATCGTCGAGGCTCGAGGCCGAGGCAAGTTTGACGAGCGACTTCTCCGCACGGCGACGCGCGCTCACGAGCTCCATGCCCTTGGCGAGCCAGATCGTCCAGGTGGTGAGCGATGCGAAGGCCAGTCCGCACATCACCGCCTTCACGACGATGTCGGCCTGCATGAACATGCCCCAGGGCGAAAGATCGTGCGGCAAGGTTGCGGCGATTGGCGCCGTCGTCTGCGCCAAAGCGGCCCCGCTCGAGAGGCTGGCGATCAGGATCGACACGCCCAGCAGTGCGAAACGGCAGGCTCTCTCTCGTGATGCGCGCATGTCAGACCTCGGTCCAGAGTCGGAGAAGATTGTGATAGGTGGACGTCAAATTCACCACCGACGGATGTCCGGACACGTCGGCGTTCAGCCGGACGATCGACATGTCGAGGTCGAACAGAAGCGCGCGTTTGGTGTCGTCGCGCACCATGCTCTGGATCCAGAAGAACGACGCGATTCGCGACCCTCTGCTGATGGGCTGCACACGATGCAGGCTGTTGGCTGGGTAGAGGATCATGTCACCCGCCGGAAGTTTGACGGCGTGTTCGCCATACGTGTCCTCGACGATCAGCTCGCCGCCGTCGTACTCGTCCGGCTCGGAAATGAACAAGGTCGCGGAAAGATCCGTACGGATGCGACGCCCGTCGAAAGGATTGGTGCGGATGGAATTGTCCACATGCGAGCCGAACGACATGCCCGGATCGTAGCGATTGAACAAAGGCGGAAACACGTGCAACGGCAGCGCCGCCGACATGAACAGCGGGCTCCTGTCGAGCCCGGCCATCACCAGCTTGCCGAGTTCACGATGCGCGGAAGACCCTTCCGGCATCTGCATGTTGTTCTTCACCTGCGCCGATTGATGGCCCGCCGTGATGCGACCGTCGGCCCATTCGGCGCGCTGCATCACCTGCCGGCAATGCGCGACGGCGGCGGCGTCAAGGACCTGCGGAATGTGAATCATCATACGCGTTACTCTTCCGGTTCGGGTCGCCTCGCGTGAGGCCGCATCATTCTGCGGGTTGCGCCTGCGCCGCCTTGGCGCGCAGATTCGCCACGTGACGCACGGCTGCGCGGCGCCGCAACCACATCACGATGCCGGTGACGGCGAAGACCGGCGGCAGGATGCCGGTCAGGAACACGAGAATCGCCCACAGCACCGGGCTGTGGCTGCCTTCATGGATCCAGCGAATCCATTGCGAGGCGCGATCGCCCGCGAGCGCGGTGTTGGCCACGGGGCGAACTTCGCTCGTCTCATCGACGACATCGATGTTGCTCACGTCCCCGTCGGCGTCGCGCATCTGCACGCGCCAGGCGCCGCTCTGTCGCGTCGGACGCGACACAGCCGCCGGCGCGAGCGATGGCGCAGACTGCTGCGCCAGCTGCAGGGCCGCGCCGGCGTCGAGCTTCGGATTGGTGACGATCGGCGCGTTGAAGTTGGGCCGTCCGGATTGCGTCGACATGGGAGCGACCATGCCGAGAAGCGGCCGTGCCTGCTGCGGGAAGCTGAGATAGATGCCGGTCGCCGAAACGATGGCCAACGGAATGGCGATCCAGAAGCCCGCGAACTGGTGCAGATTCGAAAGCTGGTCCGAACTGCGCGTCCAACGCATCGCGCGCCTGAAGGCGCCATTGCGCGGCCACCAGAGCCAGATGCCGGTCAACGACAGAAGCAGCATGGCGACGCCGACCCAGCCGACGATCTGGCGTCCGGAAAACTGCGGCGCCATCAGATTTCCGTGCAGCATGTGCATGGCGCCGATGAACGACGATCCGAATTCCGAAACGCCGAGCACATTGGCTGTCGGCGGATCGAGGAAGACGGTCTGGAAGCGCGGCCGCGCGCCGGCCTCGGCCGGAGCCCCGCGCACCGACACGGTGACGGGCCACCCCTCCTTCTCGGGGAACCGGAGCTGCGCGGCGGTCAGGCCGGGCGACGCGGCCTCGGCGCTCGCGAAATAAGCGGCGGGCGTCTGCGAGACCTCGCCGCTCGTCACCGCATAGCGCGAGGGCGCCACCAGCCGATCCAGATCGTCGTGCCAGACGAGCGCAGCGCCCGACAGCGAGATCGGGACGATCAGCACGGTGAGGCCGATTCCGAGCCATTGGTGAACCGTCATCCAGGTACGACGGAGCCGCTTGGAAATACTCATGTGGGGGTCTCGTATTTCGGAGATTGCAGGCCACCTCTAAAGGCCCGAAACAAGATCTGTCAAACGTATTTCTCAGTTTAGAATTCGTCTAATTCGAATATACGCGAAGACTATTGCCGAAGTTTAATGTGGGTGTTATCAAAAATAGCATCTCGCAACAGAATAGAACTATTCCAAACTAGAGGAATTACTTATGACTGACCGCCAGAGTCGGCCCAATACTTGTGCGCCCTTGTCGTCCAACGGCAGTCAGCTAAAAGGTAAAGCGGATTACATTCGCTCCAGCGTCAAACCTGTGTTTGGACGTACTTCGGTCGGACTGGGCGTTCTTCTGCTGTCGGCTGGCTTATCTGCCGCCCAGGAAGCCGACCAGGCGATCGACCTGCCGACCATCGACATCAGCGGCGGCCGGGAAACCTCGTACAATCCGGGCGAGACGTCCCTCGCCCGCGTGCCCACGCCCCTCATCGACACGCCGCAATCGGTCAGTGTGGTGCCGCAGCAGGTCATCAAGGATCAGAAGGCCACAACGCTGGTGGAGGCCCTCCGCAATGTGCCAGGCATCACCTTCAACGCCGGCGAAGGCGGAACGCAGGGCGACAACATCAACATCCGCGGCTTCACCGCCCGCAACGATATTTATCGCGACGGCATCCGCGAGCCGGGCTGGTACACGCGCGACAGCTTCAGCATCGACAGCGTCGAAGTGCTGAAGGGCCCCTCCTCCTTCGCCTTCGGTCGCGGGTCGACCGGCGGCATCGTCAACATCAAGAGCAAGCTGCCCACCTTTACGAACTTCACCGAAATCGAAGCCAGCGGCTCGTCTGCGCCGGGCGCACGCGCGATCATCGACGTCAATCGCGTCATCAGCGACAATGTAGCGGCGCGCGTCGTTCTGCTCGGCAACGACACCGATGTGGCGGGCCGCAATTACACCAACACGAAGCGCTTCGGCTTTGCGCCATCCGTCACCATCAAGGCCACGGATCGCACGACCCTGACCTTCAGCTACATCTACCAGAAGGACGACAACATTCCCGACTACGGCATTCCGCAATTGCCGAGTCGCTTCTTCGGGCGTCCCGCTGGGACATTCTCGCTCATCCCGACGTCCCGCTCTACGTGGTACGGACAGCTTTCGCCGGGCATGGCCGACACCGAACAGGTGGACGCCCATATCGCCACGGCGAAGATCGAGCACAAATTCAACGACAAATGGACGCTCACCAACGCGTTCCGCTATTCCTACGTCGACCGCTTTACACGCGTGCGCGGCACGCAGGTCAATGCGACGAACATCGGAACCATCAACCCGATCACCGGCGTCTTCACGGCGCTGCCGGCCAACGCCGCCATTCCGCCGCTTGGCAGCCTCTACATCAACAACGCGAACCATTTCCAGAACGCGACCAAGAACGAACTCCTGAGCAACCAGACGGATCTCGTCGGCCGCTTCACCACCGGCGCTTTCAGCCATACGGCCGTCGTCGGCGCGGAGGTCAGCCGCGAACATCGTGACAATCTGCGCACCAACATCGTCGCCAGTCCCGGCGGTGTCGGCGGCGGCAGTCCCGTCAGCGTCCTGTTCCCGGACCCCTTCCCGGCCGATCCCGGCGTTCTCGCCGCCACGAGCGCGAGCACGAAGTCTTCGGCCTCGACGGCGGCCGTTTACGTCAGCGACCAGATCAAGATCAACAAGTGGTTCGAGATCCTCGCCGGCGCACGCTTCGACCATTATTCGGCCGAGCAGGACTCCGCGACGATCACGCGGGCGACCGGCGGCCTCAGCGCGCCGAGCAACCTGACCAACAAGGTCAACAAGGGCAGCTGGCGCGGCGGGGTCGTGTTCCATCCGTCGGAAAACACCAGCATTTATGCCGTATACGGAACGTCGTTCAATCCGCCGAGCGAGTTCACGACGATCACGGCGGGCCAGCAGGCGCTCGGACCGGTGAAGAACGAGACGTTCGAGATCGGCGCCAAGGCAGATCTGCTTGAAGGCCGCCTGTCGATCAACGGCGCGGTCTTCCGGACCAACAAGATGAACGACATCGAGTTGTTGTCCTCCGGGCCGCCGGCGATTTACCAGCCCGTCGGCAACACGCGCGTGCAGGGTTTCGAAATCGGCGTCACCGGCAAGCTGACCGACCAGTGGAACGTGTTCGCCGGCTACACCTATCTGGATGGCAAGATTGTCGACAGCGTCACGCTAGCCAACGTCGGCCATGAGACGGCGCAGACGCCGAAGAACTCGTTCGCGCTGTTCTCGACCTACGACATCTCGCCGAAGTGGACCGTCGGCGCGGGTTCGTTCTTTGTCGACGATCGCTACTCAAGTGCGGCGAACACACTGCGCGTGCCGAGCTACTGGCGCTTCGACGCCATGTCGACCTATCGCGTGAGCGAAAACCTGACGATGCAGCTCAATCTCTACAACCTGGCGAACACGACGAACTTCGAGTCGATCGCCGGCGCCGGCTGGGCCGTTCCGGGTCCCGGACGCTCGGGAACGTTGACGGCCCGCGTCCGCTTCTGAGGCTTCACAAAAAGAAAGATCGGCTGACGCGAGTCAGCCGATCTTTTGATTCAGGCGCCGCCGAAGATGGCGCGGTGTCAGGCGAGCGTGCGCACCTTCGGCTCGCGGTCCCAGTAGCGCTTGGCGGCTGCGGCCACGAAGCCCTTGAGATCCGTCACGCCGTCATCTTCCTCGACGCCGGCCTTGTCGAGCAGCGGCTTGGACGCCTTGTTGCTGCCGATCGCCTTGAGATGACCGAACGCGTCCATCACCCACTGGATGGCGGCGCCTTCCTTCAGGAGCTTGGCGCAAGCGGCCTCCGACAGCACGACCGCGCAGGCGTCGACCGTCACCGACGGCTGCCCGAACAACTGCGCATCCGCCGCAACCGACGAACCATCCGACAGCGGCACTTCGCCGACCTTGGGGGCGATCAGAAGCGGCTTGGCGCCGGCGGCTTTCACGGCCGCGACGAGCGCGTTGAGCTCCTTCGCATCCGTGCCGTCTGCAAACAGGATCCCGACAGTGCCGCCCTCGATGGTCGCGCGCTCGAGCGGACCATTGATGATGCGCAGCGCGGGCGAGGGATCCATCTCGATGACCTTCGCCGCCGCCGGAGATGCCTTCGGTGTCGGCAGAGCAGACCATCGGCCACGCGCTTGGCGAGTTCCGGATCGATGTTGACCAGGTTCGCAATCAGCCGCGTGCGAATGTGCGGGATCGAAACCTTGGACAGCTCGAACACGATCGCGCTTGCGATATGCGACTGCTCGGCAGGATCCATCGACCGGAAGAACATGCGCGCCTGGCTGTAATGATCGGCAAAGGCTTCCGGACGGATGCGAAGTTTCGTGCCCTCTTCCTCCGCCTCGAAGCTTGTGAAGCCGGCTTCGACGCTTTCGCGCGGTCCGCCAATTTCACCGGCTTCCGCCAGACTGTTGGGCTCGTAATTTGCGCGGCCCTTCGGGACCTGCATTTGCATGTGCCCGTCGCGCTGGAAGTTTTGAAACGGACACCCGCCGCGCGCGGCCTTCGCCTGGTTGATCGGCAACTGGTGGAAGTTGGTGGACCCCAGCCGCGACAGCTGCGTGTCGAGGTAAGAGAACAACCGGCCCTGCAGCAGCGGATCGTTGGAATGGTCAATGCCCGGCACGATGTGGCTCGGGCAGTAGGCGACCTGTTCGGTCTCGGCGAAGAAGTTGTCCGGATAACGATCAAGCACCATGCGCCCGACCTTGCGCACCGGGATCACCTCTTCGGGGATGATCTTCGTCGCGTCGAGAACGTCGTAGGGCTGGCTGTTGGCGAAATCTTCGTCGAACAGCTGGAAGCCAAGCTCCCATTCCGGATAGTCGCCGCGCCCGATGCGTTCGAACAGATCGCGACGCTGGAAATCGGGATCGGCGCCGGCGATCTTCACGGTCTCGTCCCAGATCGTGGACGCCAGTCCGGCCTTCGGCTTCCAGTGGAATTTCACGAAAGTCGATTTGCCTTCCGCATTGACGAGACGGAACGTGTGGATGCCGAAGCCTTCCATCGTGGCGAAGTTACGCGGAAGCGTGCGGTCGGACATGATCCACATGAGCATGTGGCTCGTCTCGGGCATCAGGCTGATGAAGTCCCAGAACGTGTCATGTGCGGTCGCGGCCTGCGGAAAGCCGCGGTCCGCTTCCATCTTGGCGGCGTGGATCAGGTCCGGAAACTTGATGGCGTCCTGAATGAAGAACACCGGGATGTTGTTGCCGACGAGATCCCAGTTGCCATCCTTGGTGTAGAACTTGACGGCGAAACCACGCACGTCGCGCGGCGTGTCGGGCGAACCGGCGCCGCCAGCCACGGTGGAAAACCGCGCGAAGACTTCCGTGCGCTGTCCCTTCTTGCTGAACAGATCGGCCTTGGTGATGTCGGCGAGGCTTTCGTAGCACTCAAAGAAGCCGTGCGCTGCAGAGCCGCGCGCATGCACGATGCGCTCAGGAATGCGCTCGTGATCGAAGTGGTTGATCTTCTCGCGAAGGACCTCGTCCTCCAGAAGCACGGGACCGCGCGGCCCGACCTTCAGGGAATTCTGATTGTCCGAGATCGGCATGCCCTGATTGCTGGTCAGGATGCCGGTCTCGTCGGTGGCGCGCTGATGCGTTTCGCCGCCGTGCCCAACCTGGGCCGTCGACGTGGTGCGTGGTTTTTTCATGAAAGACCCGATTTCGTTTCGTTTTGCGAACGTTAAAGAGTCTTGCCTTGGCTGCAGTTCCATCGCGATCTCGCGCACAAAGAGCGCGGAGCGCTAGGCCGCAACGATCGCGTCATTTTCGGCAAGATGGCTCCAGCTTTGCGCTAGGACACTCGCTGATAGGTTACGTGCATGATGGCGAAAGGCAGCCCGAGCCGACCTGCGGCTCCGCGGACGATGCAGGTGCGCTCGTCGATGAGGTAGAACCAGTCATCGAAGTTGAGCGTCGTCGTGCTGCCGCCCTGCTGCGGCGTTTCCCGCGTGTACGTCCAGTGGAAAGCGAAACCCGCCTGCTCGCCACGAGCTTCGCCATCGACCTTAGGCTCCGTTCCGGTGTATTCGCCCAGCCCCTTGCGGCGGATCTTCCAGTGCAGCGTGTCGGTGAGCCCGTCGTCGAACGTCCACGTTTCCGTGAAGTCCACGCCATCCGAAACCGGAACGCCATTCGCCTTGACGGTGAAGCGCGACTTCAGCGAGCCGAGCGCGCTTTCCAGCACGCCCCAGCCTTCAAGATTTCCGGCGAGAAAATGCTCGGGCAGAAGCTCGGGACCTATGCCCGCGAAATCGGAGATATCCATGTGCCAACCTTTGCTGGACCAAGACCAAGCCTCGCCTGGTGAGCAAGCCTCGCCTGGTGAGAATGAGCCGCAAACCGGGAAGGCTTGGCGAAGTTCCAGCGTTGCGCCGCAAGGAGAGGTGATCGACGCTTCAGGAACATGGCTCCACTGGTGACGTTGAGCGTGTCATGAAGCTACAATCACATCCGTTGCCCGGCGGGCGCATTGGTCATCGCAGCCGCCTCGATGTGGCGGTCGCGATTCCCGTCCGGGACGAAGAAGAGCGCATCGCTGCCTGCCTTGAAGCTTTGGCGCGCGCGGCGCGACATGCGCATGAGAAAGTCCACGTTCGCAGCGTCACGCTGCTTTTGAACAATTGTACGGACGCCAGCGGAACAGTTGTCGAAGACCTGCGGGCGCAACTCCCTTTTCCCATTCACGTGATCGACGTCGCGCTTCCGCCCGAGCGCGCCCATGCCGGCGCAGCGCGGCGCATGGTTGCAGATCACGCAGCGCGGTCGCTCGATGCGACCGGACAAGCGGGAGTGATCCTCGTCACCGATGCCGACAGTTGCGTCTCTCGCGACTGGCTGAGCACGCATGCCGCCGCCTTCGCGCAGGGCGCCGACGCGGTGGCCGGCGTAGTGCGGATAAACCCGTCAGATCTGGCGCATTGGCCGGCAGATCTTCGCCGGCGGGAGTTGGCGGAGGCGCGCTACAGCGCGCTCCTCTCGCAGATTGCGCATGTGGTGGATCCCGATCCGCTCGACCCATGGCCGCGCCACGATCAGGCGTCCGGCGCAAACCTTGGCGTCACGCTTGCGGCCTATCGGCGCTCTGGCGGCATCCCGGAAATCGCGCTGGGCGAAGACCGCGCCTTCGT
>JAQGKM010000148.1 GCA_028290125.1 Hyphomicrobiales bacterium
TGCCCGACAGCTGGAAATCCGACGCGCCGGACGTCGCATCCATATCGCCGAATGAGTTCTCCGACATCGGCAGCAACGGCTGCTCGTTCAGCGTCTGAAGCTGGTTCTCACCCTGCGCCGTCAACGCACGCACCGCAGGACGCAAGCCGAACCAGACGATCAGCACGGCGATCAGAATGGCGGTGCCTGATTTGATCAGCGTGCCGGACTGACGCTCGACGAGTTCAAGCATCGACACCGGCGGCACCGGCTCGAGATCACGGTCGGCGTCGAGGAAATCGACCGCCGACACCTTTATGATGTCGCCACGCTCCTGACGAAGACCGGAGGCCGAGGCCGCCAGCAGCTCGATGTCCTTGAGCCGCTGCTCGAGCTCTTCGGGCTTGAGACCCGCGCCGAGGCTCGCCTTGTTAACCAGCACGGCGATCGACATGTTCTCGACAGCATAACCGCCGCTCACGACCGACACGCGCTTGGACGACACTTCGTAGTTCGTCAGCTCCTCGCGCTTCTGGTTCTCTTCGCTCGATTGACGACCATCGCCGCGGCCGCGCTCCTGCGGGATGTTGCGGTCGACGCTGGCGGGCTGCTGGTTGGTCGCGTTCTGCGACGAACCAGTCTCCTTGATCACGCGAACCGAGCGTTCGACGCGCGACTCGGGATTGAAAGTGGTTTCACTCGTCTCGCGACGATCCGTATTGAGGCGCGCCGCAACGCTGACCTGAAAATTCTTCATGCTGAGATAGGGCGTCAGCGTCTTGCGAATGTTCGTCGAGACTTCGTTGGCGACCGAGGTTTCGAGTTCGAGCTTGCGGCCCAGCGTTGAATCGCTGCCATCGCTGGCGCTGGACATCAGGCGTCCATCGGTGGTCAGCACCGTCACCTGGTCGAGCGCAAGGCCCGGAACGGCGGCCGACACGAGATGGCGAATGGCCTGCGCGGATGTCACGTCCGCAGCGCCTTCCATGCGCAGCACGACGGATGCGGAGGATGGCTTGCGCTGGCGCCGGAACGAACCCTCGTCCGGCAGGACGATGTGCACGCGCGCGGCCTTGATGCCCCGCATCAACTGAATCGTGCGTGCAAGCTCGCCCTCGATAGCGCGCACGCGCGTCACTTCCTGCATGAAGGAGGTCAGGCCGAGAGAGCCCAGCTTGTCAAAAAGCTCGTAGCCTGTGTTGGCGCTGGTCGGCAGGCCTTTTTCAGCCAGGATCATGCGCGCCTGTGAGGACTGGCCGTAAGGCACGAGCACCGAGGCGCCATCCGTGCTCACGTCGAATGAAATTCCGGCCTCACGCAACGCAGCGCCGACACGCCCGACATCGGCGCGGTCGAGTCCGGAATACAAGGGCTCGAAAGCCGGACGGCTCAGCATGTAGCCGGCAAGTCCCGTCAAGGCAAAGACGAGAACGCCGATGATGCCGAGCGCCGCCAGTTTGCGCCCACCCAATCGCCTCAGACTGTCGAATAGTCTTTCGGCCTGCTCCGCTGCGCTCATTCACAAGACTCCCGAAGCAGATCACATCGCTTCGGCAATAGAATGGAGCGTCAAGCTTGCACCAGGATTGCAGGGTGCTGCGCTGCAGGCCCGCGCCACTCCGGCGCTGGCCGCATGGTCAGATCATCAGCCGTTCTTGAAGAGCGACAGGATCTGCTGGCTGTTCTGGTTCGCGATGCTGAGCGACTGGACGCCGAGCTGCTGCTGAACCTGCAAGGCCTGCAGCTTCGTCGATTCCTGGCTCATGTCGGCGTCGATCAGCTGGCCGATGCCCTTGGTGACGGAATCCATCAGATTGGAGATGAAGTCCTGCTGCATCGAGATACGATTCTTGATCGCGCCGAGATCGCTCGCCGCCGTCGTGACGTCCGACAGCGCCGAATCGACGATCGAGATGTAGGCGTCGAGTGTCGCCTTGTCGGTTGCGGAATCCGTCAGCGCGGAAATGTCGAGAGTCGCCACCGCAGCCGTATCGGCGCCGGACGTGCGATCCTTGTCGAGGATGCCGACATTGCCATTGCTGTCGTAGAGCTTGATCGAATCGACATCGACGTCGATCGTTCCGACCGTGATGGCGCCGCCCGAGCGGGTGAAGGACGAAACGATGCTCTTGGTCGTGTTGTAACCGGCGCCCGACGAATCGACCGACAGCCAGTTTTCGCCCGAAAACACGGACGAATCGGAAACGCTCTTCAGCTGCTTCTGCAACTGCGTGATTTCGGCCTGGACCTTGCCGCGGTCGAGACCCGGCTCCTTGGCGGCGACGAGTTTCGCCTTGATCTGGCTGACGAGGTCGACAGTGCTTTTCAAGGCCGAGGACGTGACGTCCACGGTGGCGACGCCCATGCCGAGCGCGTCCTTGACGGTCGACAGCGCGCTGTTGTCGGACTTCATCGTGGTGGCGATCGACCAGTACGCCGCATTGTCGGAGGCCGTTGCAACGCGCATGCCGGTCGAAATCCGGTCTTGCGTCGTCTGCATCGACTTGTTGGTCATGTTCAGGTTTTGAAGGGCCGTAATGGCCGAGGCATTCGTGAGAAGGCTGGTCATGCGCTTTTCTCCTCTGACTGAGGGTGAAGGACGACATACCGGGCTCTCACCGGTACGGGGAACTGGCATCATGCCGTCGGGCGTCATGCCCGTTTCCCCGTATAGTTAATTTTCACATAACGCGCTTAACTCGGTAATACAAGCACGAGCTGCTAGCCGTAGGATCGCACCAGCGAACCGATGACCAGGTTCCACCCGTCGATCAGCACGAAGAAGAGAACCTTCAGCGGCAGAGCGATAACTGATGGCGGCAGCATCATCATGCCCATGGACATCACGAGCGTCGAAACGATCATGTCGATGACCAGGAAAGGCAGGATGACGAGAAAGCCGATCTCGAATCCGCGACGCAGCTCCGAAATCATGAAGGCGGGAATCAGCACGCGCAGGTCGGTTTCCGCGCGGACCTCTTTTCGCAAGTCCGGGTTCGCCAGTTCTTCGAACATGGCGAGATCCTTGTCGCGCACCTGCGACAGCATGAACTCGCGGAACGGCTGCGTGATCTTCGGGAACGCATCCTTCTCGTTGATCTCGTTGTCGAGCAACGGACGAAGGCCGTCGTTCCACGATTTCTCGAAGACCGGCGACATGACGAAGAACGTCATGAACAGCGCGAGGCTGATCAGCACGATGTTGGCCGGCGTGCTCTGCAGTCCGACGCCCGAGCGCAGGAACGACAGGGCGACGGCGAAACGCGTGAAGCTCGTCACCATGACGAGCAGGCCCGGCGCGATCGACAGGATCGTCAGGACGGCGGCGATCTGCACGATGCGCCCGGTCGCCGACCCGCTGCCCTGCGGCAGCATGGCGCCAAGGTCGAGCGACTGCGCGAAGGCGCCGTTCGCCAGAAGGCCGAAGGCGATTACGCCAGTGATGAGGGCAAGTGCGCGTTTCATTGCACCACCAGCGTCTGGATGATGATGTCGCGCGCCAGGCCCTTGGTGCGAAGATTGATGCGCTCGCGCATGTCCTGCCGCACGAACATCAGGCCGTCGGCGCCCTGCATCTCGCGCAGCGTCAGCGTACGCAGATAGGCCATGAGATCACCGGAGATCTCGGTCAGCATGATGTCGGGATCGTCGACCTCGGCCTGGTCGTACACAATGGCGGCCTCGAGACGCACCCAGAGATCGGTCGGCAACATGATGTTGGTGATCAGCGGCTGCAAATTCTTGATGACGATCTTAGACGGCAGTTTCACCTTCTCGGCCGGCTTGGCCGACGCATCGTGCGCCGCCGGAGCGCCGTGTCCGCCGGAAGGCGCCGGCGCGCCATGACCGGCCGGCGCGGCCGCGACAACAGGCGCGGGTGTGGCCGCAGGCTTCGCGGGTCCGGCCGCCTCGATCAGCGAATAGGTCTGCAAGCCATGCGCAGCGCCCGCCCCGGCCGCGACGAGCGTCAGCAGGACGAGCGCCATCACGCCGCCTTTTCCGCCAGTCTTCTTTTCGCCGGATGCGCTCACAAGGTCCTCAGAACGGTTTGATGATGTCGTAGAGCTGGTGCGCGTAGGCAGGCTGCTGCACCTCGCTGACGCGCCCACGCCCGCCATAGGCGATGCGCGCTTCCGCAATCTTTTCGTACGAGATCGTGTTTTCGCGCGAGATGTCGCGCGGACGCACGACGCCGCCGATGTTGAGCAGGCGAAGCTCGTAATTGACGCGCACTTCCTGCGAGCCGCTGATCAGCAGATTGCCGTTGGGCATGACATCCGTGACGACGGCGGCGATGTTGAGCTGGATCTTCTCCGCGCGGTCGATATTGCCCTTGCCGGTTGCGCTCGACTTGGAATCTGCGCCAAACGACGCATCGGCCGAATAGCCCGGCCCGAGCGATGTCGCGGCGTTGAGACCGGTCGCCACCTTGGCTTCCTGCGAGCGATCCGTGCTGTTGCCCATGGTGGCGCGATCGTTGATCGCAATATTCACAGTGATGATGTCGCCGGTCTTCGCGGCGCGCGGATCGCGGAACAGATCGCCACGCGAGTCATCCCAAAGCGACACGGACGCATTGCGCGCGGAATTCGGACGCGATGATCCGGGAAAGGCCTGCACGGGCGTGTAGAGGCCGCTGCCGATCGGCGTGAGATCCGGCTCCTGCCCGAGGTCCTTGATGCGCGCGCATCCCGTGACCGCGATCGCAAGGCCCAGCGCTGCAACGACTTTCGCGCTGTTCACTCCGCACATCATGGGGCACTCCTGGCGATCTCGCGACGCTGACCAACACCCGCCATCTCGGCCGCGATCCGCGCGGCGCGAGAAGCGTCAATTTCATTGAGGACGATGCCCGCCGCACGCGGGTTGAGCTTCGACAGAATCGCCGCAGCGCCGCTCTCGTCCATGGCGGAGAATTGCGCGGCGGCGGCGTCGGGCTTCATCTTGGAATAGATGGCGACGACAACATCGTCCGCCTTGCGCAACGCGTCTTCGCGCTTCTTCAGCCAGTCCGCCGTCTCGGCGCGCTTGGCCTCGAGCTCCGCGATCCTGTCACGCAGGCGCGCTTCCATTTCCTCGATACGCTTCGCCTGCCAGGCGAGACGCCCGTCGGACGCGGCGCTCGACAGCGCCGTGCAATATTGCGCGACGACGTATTCATCGAAGGGCGGGCGCACTTCCGCAGCCGGCTTGGCGACTTCGACCGGAGCAGGTTTCTCGGGCGCCTTTTCGGCGACGACCGGCGCCTTGGTGCTGCCGGTCATGGCGCGATCCAGAGGCTGCGGCGCAGTCGCTTTCGCCGGCACGAGGGCCACAGGCTTGCTTGCCGGTTTCGGCTTGGGCTTCGCCTTCACGGCTGGTTTGGCGGCGGGCTGTTGAAACGGACCCGCAAGTTGCGCGGCTTTCGGCGCCACGGGGCGCAAGTCAAGCGGCCCGCCGGGCGCGGCGCCATCCTGCGCGGACGCGCAGAACGACACGACCGAAATACCGGCCATCACCGTCAGAAAAACCGACACCGCCCGAACCATTTGGCTGCAAACCTTAAACCCTGCCTCGTGTAGCTTCACACTAGGAGGTCAAGCTTGCGTCGGGCTTTCTACTGGACGACGAGTTCGGCCTGCAGCGCGCCGGCTGTCTTGATGGCCTGCAGGATGGCGATGATGCCGGCTGGCTTCAGACCGATCTGGTTCAATCCGCGCACGAGCTGACGAAGACTCGTTGCGCCGACGATCGCGATGTTGCCGCCTTCCTGATCGATGCCGATCTCGGTCTTCGGCGTCACGGTCGTCGCGCCATTCGAAAACGGCAGCGGCTGCGAGACATTCGGAGATTCGGTCACCCGCACCGTCAGATTTCCGTGCGTCACGCCAACGGTGGAAATCTGCACGTCCTGGCCGATCACGACCGTGCCGGACCGCGAGTCGATGACCACGCGTGCGGGCGCGTCGGTACGCACGGCGAGATCGCCGATCTCCGCCATGAAGCGCGCGGCGCTGATCTTCGCCGGCCGCTGGAGTGCAATGGAGCGATAGTCCCGCTCGCTCGCCGCGCGCACGCCATAGCGCTGCTGCGCAAAGGCGTTGATGGCGTCGACCACTTCGATGGCGGTCTTGAAGTCCGGGTTCTTGAGCTCGAGCACCATTGGCCCGGAGTCGCCGAATTTGCCCGGCAGTTCACGCTCGATCAGGGCGCCGTTGGGAATGCGCGCCGCCGTCGG
>JAQGKM010000167.1 GCA_028290125.1 Hyphomicrobiales bacterium
AGATGTCGGTGGTGAGCACGTGCACGCGGCCCGGCAGGCCGACGAGCGCCGGCACTTCGAACGCCTCGATGGTGCGGATGAAGACCAGCATGGCGAGCGCGAGCAGCGAAGGCATCGACAGGCGCAGGGTGATCTTGCGCAAAGTCGCCCATGTGCCGGCGCCGCTCATGCGCGCGGCCTCTTCGAGATCGGGGTTGAAATTGCGCAGCGTCGAGCCGAGCAGCAGGAAGACCAGCGGCGACCACAGCAGGCCCTCGATGAAGATCATGCCGCCGAGGCCATAGACATTGATCAGCACGCCGGTTTCGCCGGTGAGTTCGCGATACCACGAGTTGATCGGCCCCGAGCGCGCGAGCAGCAGCAGCCACGAGCTCGTGTAGAGCACATAGGGCGTGCCGAGCGAGATGATGGTCGTGAGATAGGCGAGCGGCTTGAACGGCGTGTCGGTGCGCTCCACGAGCCACGCATTCACGCCGCCGATGAGCAGCGCGACGACGGCGCTGCCGAAGGCGAAGACCACGGAATTGAAAGCGCTCGTCCAGATGCCTCGCTCCGCGAGGATGCGACCGAAGCGCTCCAGCGTGAAGCGGGTGACGCCGCCCTCCTCCACGGTCAGCGCACCATTGACCAGGAACACCAGCGGCGGCAGCACGAGGATGGCGAAGATCAGCCCGACGATGACGACAAGGATCACGCGCTCGTCGCGCGGCCCGAAGCGCGCCAACAGCGACGGCGCGTCTTCCGTCTTGACCGCATATTCACTCATCTTGTCGGTCACCTGAAGATGCTCTTGAAGATTTCAGTCCAGCGCGGCATTTCGCGATCGACTTCTTCCGGCGTCTTGTAGATCGCGCGGAATTTCACGCCATCGGGCCGCAGTGCGAGATCCTTGGGCGGAACGTTGGGATCGACGGGAAGGTATTCCGCGTCGCGATAGATCTTCTGCCCGTCTTCCGACATCAGGAATTCGAGGAACAGCCGCCCCGCATTCGGGTGCGGCGCGTCCTTGGTCACCGAGATCACCGACAGAACGCCGAGCGCCGGATCCATCGGGATCCAGTCGACGGGCGCCCCCTTGGCGGCGCTGATGACCGCATGGTTGTTGAAAATGTTCAGCGCGATCGCATATTCGCCGGCGATCACCTGATCGAGCACCTGGCGCGCGGCGACGGCGAGGCCCGACGGCTGCTGCTTGGCGAGTTCACGCAGGTAGGCCTTGCCCTTCTCCTCGCCCATCGTTTCGATCACGATGCCCACGAAGCCCGGTCCGGCGGACGTCGACGACGTCGAATTCCACGCGATCTTGCCCTTGTATTTCGGGTCGAGCAGATCCTGAAAGGTCTTGGGCTCCGTGCCTTTCTTGATCAGCTCGGTGTTGTAGCCGGGCGTCAGCACATAAAGATTGGTGGCGACCCAATATCCTTCGGCGTCGACATATTCCTTCGGGAAACGCTTGGCGTTCTCCGGGATCCACTTCGCGACGACGCCCTCCTTCTTCAGCGCGGCGGTGGCGCCGGTGCCGTCGAAGACGTCGGCCTGCATCTTGCCCGCCTTGGCCTCGTTCATCACGCGCAGCGCGACTTCATTGGAATTGGCGCGGACGTACGACACCTTGATGCCGTACCGCTTCTCGAAAGCGGCGGCGGCGGGCCGCGCGAACTGGTCGATGATCTGCGTCGTGTACCAGACGACCTGGCCTTCCTTTTTCGCGGCGTCGATCATCGCCTGGTCGGCGGCGAACGCCGGCGCGCCGTTCAACGCGGCGAGGATCGTGGCGGCGGCAAGCCAGTGACGGCGAGGCAGGCAAAGAGACGCCATGCGCGGGCTCCTTCGCGATTCTGGATGAAGATGTTTGGCCGGGCGCGCGGCCCGGCCAGTGACGACGATCAGCGCTTGAACTCGCCGAGGCCCGGCTTGAACACCTTGTCGTCGAGGAACATCTTCATCGCCTTGGCGCGGCCGCCTTCCGGATCGACGTGCTTCAGCGCGTCGCTCTTGGCGTTGAGATAATCCATCGCCTGTTCCTTGGTCATGCGACGGACCATGCGCACCGCTTCCTTGGTGTATTTCACCGCAGCCGGGCTCTTGGCTTCGAGCTTGCGCGCGAGCTCCATCACCTCTTCGCGCAGCTTGTCGGGCGAAACGGATTTGTTGACGAACTTCATGGCCGCCGCTTCCTTGCCGGAGAAGCGATCGCCCGTGACGGAATAATAAATCGCGTCGCGGTAGTTCATGACTTCGGTCACCGCCCAGGCGACGAGGCCACCCGGGATGATGCCCCAGTTGACTTCCGACAGGCCGAAGGTCGCGTCATCGGCCGCGATGGCGAAATCGCAGGCGATGACGGGCGTGAAGCCGCCGCCGAAGCAATAGCCATGCACCATCGCGATGGTGGCCTTCGGGAACGACGAGAGGCGATCCCAGCGCCACGTATGCGCGGCGCGGCGGGCGCGCACGCGGGCCTTGGGGTCGCCCTCGGTGCCGCGGAAATAGAGCTTGAGGTCCTGCCCGGCGCAGAAGTTGCCGCCGGCGCCGGTGATGACCACGACCTTGGTCTCGTCATCCATCTCGGCCCAGTCGAGCGCATCGCACATGTCCATGTGCAACTGCGGCGACATGGCGTTGCGCTTGTCGGGACGGTTCAGGATGATGAAGGTAATTCCGCCATCGCGCTCGATCTTGACGTTTTCGAGCGTGAGAATGTCGTGCGGCATTTCAAGTCCTCCCTTGTCGCGGGTCATTGGGCGCCCGCTTCTTCTATGGGAGTGATTGTGCATCGGCGGAGGCGGCCCTGTAAAGCCGCAAGAGCGCTTAAAGCGCAGGCGTCGAGTGCACGTGGTGGTGGCCGTCCTCGTCGTGGCGGTGTTCTTCGCCGCCGTCGCGGATCGGCACGATGTTGACCTGCCCGAAATGCACGCCACGCTCGGCCATGGTCTGCGCCGCCAGCTTGCGCACGGCGTCGGTATGGCCGCGCAGCAGCGTGACTTCCATGCAATGGCGATGATCGAGCCGCGTGCGCATGGAGGAAATCGTCAGGTCGTGATTCTCATGCTGCGCCTTGTCGAGCCGCATGGCGAGATCGCGACCGTCGTAATCGTAGACATAGGAAACGGCTGCGACGCAGCGATGCGTGGACGTGCCGGCCTCTTCGGACCGCACCAGCGCGTCGCGCACGAGATCGCGCACGGCCTCGGAGCGGTTGGAATAGCCCTGCTTTTCCATGAAGGCATCGATCGCGGCGGCGATGTTGTCGTCGAGGCTGATGGTCAGACGTTGCACGGGCGGTCCCTCTTTGTGCGCCGTCACTGCGAGCGAAGCGAAGCAATCCAGAAGGCCACGGGCGGCATTCGACACATCGAGCGCGGCCGCAGGCCCATCGGCATGCGACCGCCATGCGTGCCTGGATTGCTTCGCTTCGCTCGCGATGACGGATGCTAAAAGGGGCGCCATGGGCGCCCCTTGTCAACCTTACGTGGCGCGATGGCCCGTCGACGCCGCGCCGCGCTCTTCGCCCGGCTCGATGTGCACGTCGATCAGGCAGACGCCGCCGTTCTTCAGGATTTC